>DASCOC010000054.1:0-10583 GCA_036011805.1 Rhodospirillales bacterium | reverse complement strand
CTCATAATGGCCACGCAACGCCCCTCGGTGGATGTCATTACCGGCACCATCAAGGCCAACTTCCCGACCCGCGTCAGTTTCCAGGTGACCTCCAAGATCGACAGCCGCACCATTCTCGGCGAACAGGGGGCGGAACAGCTTCTCGGCCAGGGCGACATGCTCTATATGGCCGGCGGCGGGCGCATCACCCGGGTTCATGGCCCTTTCGTTTCCGATGAAGAGGTCGAACGCGTGGTCGGTTTCCTTAAAACCCAGGCCGAGCCCGACTATATCGAAGAGGTCACCCGGGAAGAGGCCGTCGACGACGGACCGGGGGCCAGCGGGGCGAAGGAGAACGATGTCTTATATGACGATGCCGTGGCCCTGGTCGCCAGAGAGGGCAAGGCATCGACCAGCTTTATCCAGCGCCATCTTCAAATTGGTTATAACCGGGCGGCGCGGATCATCGAGCAGATGGAATCTGAAGCCATCGTCAGCGCCGCCAACCGAGTCGGCCGGCGCGAGGTGCTGATCGGTCATCACGGGGATTAGTGGCCTTTACGGCCCCCCCTTTACGACGGAGGCTGGGTTGGCTACAACGGCCCCGTCATGATTCAATCCATGCCCGCACCCACTGACACCGCACTGAACCGAACCTCCCGCCTGATCGCCGTCTTGTTCGCGGCCATGCTCATCCTATTGCCTGGTCCCGGTACGCCGGCGGCGCGGGCCCAGGGCCTTGCCAACTTAAGCAAGGATGATCGCGCCGACATTGTACGCATCGAGAAATACCTGAATACCATCAAAACACTGCAGGCCCGGTTTCTTCAGGTTTCCTCCGATGGCGGTTTTTCAGAAGGCGCGCTGTATTTTTCCAAGCCCGGAAAAATGCGGCTTGAATACGATGACCCCAATCCCATGTTGATCGTGTCCGACGGCGAAAACCTCGGTTTTTATGACAAGGAATTGGATCAAGTCAGCTATTTCGATCTCGATGCAACACAGGCAGCGGTCCTGCTTAGGGAAAACATTTCCTTTTCATCGCAAGACACCATCGTCACCGCTTTTGAGCGCGGTCCGGGCGTCCTTAGGCTGACGGTGATCAAAGGCAGCGACCCTTTGGAGGGAAACATAACGCTGATTTTCAGCGATAGGCCCCTAAGCCTGAGAAAATGGACGGTTACCGACGCCCAGGGCATCATCACCAACATTTCCCTACTTGACCCCCGGTTTGGAGTCACGTTGGGCCGAGGGCTCTTCGAAATCGAAGTGGCCCCCGAGCACCTAAAAAATCAGTAATAATTTGTCCTAAGCCTGGATTCGGCCCTTCGACAACCATATCTAAATATATAAGAGGCGTCGGCTTAATGTTGCTGTTTCGCCCTCAGAGGATGGCCCCTTCATCCTCCGGCCTGAATTAAAGGCCCTTAGCGCCCGGCACCCCCCTGCCGGGCGCTTTTTTGGCGCCGGGCAACGGCTATTGCCGGTTCAGGGAACCAGGCGGTAGCCGCCCGGTTCGGTAATCAAAATCCGGGCGTTGGAAGGTTCCGCCTCGATTTTCTGGCGCAGGCGGTAAACGTGGGTCTCCAGGGTATGGGTGGTGACACTGGCGTTGTATCCCCAAACCTCGTCCAGCAACACATCCCGACTGACGACCTTGTCGCCGGAGCGGTAGAGGTATTTAAGGATCGCCGTTTCCTTATCGGTCAGGCGCACCTTTTTTTCGTCTTCGTTGTTGATCAGCAGCTTGTTGCTGGGCTGGAAGGTATAAGGGCCAATGGTAAAGACCGCGTCATCGCTTCGTTCGTGCTGTCGGATATGGGCCCGCAACCGGGCCAGCAGCACGCCCAACCGGAAGGGTTTGACGATGTAATCATTGGCGCCGGCGTCCAGGCCCAAGATGGTGTCGGCGTCGGTATCGGCGCCGGTCAGCATGATAATCGGCGACGTCACCCCATTTCGGCGCATCAGGCGGCAGACCTCGCGGCCATCCATATCGGGCAAGCCCACATCAAGCAGAATGACGTCGAAATAATCTTCTTTCGCCTGCTCCAGGGCTTCGGCGGCGGAGGTCACGCCGATGGTCGAAAATTCCTCATGCAGTTGAAGCTGATCGCTCAGCATTTCCAGCAGCGTGGTGTCATCCTCGACGATCAAAATTCGTTTGCCGATGGTCATGATTATCCTTTAAAGGGCTCTCTTATAGCACCATCGTGCAGGTGGTTATTTTAAAGAGTATTATTTTAGTATAAAGACCCATTACGCAAACTCATTATTACCCTCCTCGAAACGCAAAAAATGTTGTATTTGTAAGGTTATGAGCGAAAAACAGTTTGAGCTTCTGTCGATGCCCGCATCCAGGGAGCCTGTTTCCCTGCTGGCGGTTGATCGTGCCGTCTCGGAACTCAGGCGCGGGCGGCCGGTTGCGGTTCGCGGCGGCGGCGGTGTTGCCGTCCTGGTTCAGGCCGCCGAATCGGTTACGCCGGACGCGCTTCAAGAGTTAGGCGCGATCAGTCATTCGCCGCCGGTCATGGCGATCACGGCGCGCCGTGCCGCGGTCTTGGGTTTGGCTGAAACCGTCGGCAAGATCGTCACCCTGACCACCGGCGAAGCGCTGTCTGCGGACCTGATTCGCGACCTTGCCGACCCCATTGCCGATAGTCCGCTGACGGAAAAAGACAAGGCCTCGCTGACCGTTACCGTCAAGGAAACGCCGACCTATACCTGCGAAAGCGCCGCCGTGGCGCTGACCAAGATCGCCCGGCTGCTGCCGGCGGCGGTGACCGCGGAAATCGCCGATCCCACCGCTGACGATTTGGCCGCATGGGCCGCACGCCACGATCTTCTGCTGGTCGATGCCGGTGATATTTTCCAATACGACAGCACCCAGGCCCGAACCCTTCGCGCCGTCTCCTCGGCCCGGGTTCCCTTGCCCGACACCCAGAACACCCGGATTATCGCCTTTCGGCCCGTTGACGGCGGGCTTGAACACCTGGCCATCGTTATCGGCGAGCCTGAAAAGGACGAACCGGTGCTGACCCGCCTGCATTCGGAGTGTTTCACCGGTGATTTACTCGGCTCCTTACGGTGCGATTGCGGAGACCAGCTTCAGGGCGCGATCAAGGAAATCACCACCGCCGGCGCCGGGGTGTTGCTGTACCTGGCACAAGAAGGCCGCGGCATCGGATTGGTCAACAAGCTGAGGGCCTACGAACTCCAAGACCGGGGCTTCGATACCATCGACGCCAACGAACAGTTGGGTTTCGACGCCGATGAGCGGGTCTATCTTCCCGCCGCCCAAATCCTGCGTTTGCTTGGTTTCAGCCAAGTCCGGCTGATGACCAACAATCCCAGCAAGGTTTCGGCGCTGTCGAATTGCGGGAGCAAGGTCGAGGAACGGGTCCCCCATGCCTTCCCGTCGAATGAGCATAATGAATCCTACCTGCGCACCAAGGCGGCCCGCGGCGGTCACGTTTTCTAATGCCTTTACAAAGTCTTAGCGTTTATTCCCCGGCTTCATGCCGGCGCTTTCGCCCGGTGTGGCATTTCTTGCCGGTATACCTCGGATTTAGCCACCAACTTCCATCTAACCCTTTGATTTTTAATCTTTTCCGTTCTGGCATTGCTCTTGCAATGTGTTTAAGCAAATAAAGGACGGGATAACAATCATGAACACAATCAGCGAAAACGCTAACCCTTGGCGCCCCAGCACCGAACTGGCGGTCGTGCCGGAAGCGCGCACATCGAGGTCAATCGTGCCTGAGAAGGGCGCTCCGAAGGCCATCGGTTCCGAGGGCAACATCGAGGATGAAGGATTTCAGGTTTTCGGCGAAGACGGTTTCACGTTTATGGACTTCCTCGACATCATCAATCCGCTTCAACATATTCCCATTGTCGCCACCCTGTACCGGGAAATGAGCGGTGATGATCTCGACCCCGGATCGCGGGTTATCGGCGACACGCTTTTTATGGGACCGGTGGGAACCGTCGCCGCCCTGGCCAATGTCATGATCGACGATGCCACCGGCATGGACATGGGTGAACATGTGATGGCGTTTTTCGATGATGGCACGTCAGGTCCGCCCGAGGTTTCCGATAACGGAACCGGGCCGGTGGCGATTTCCCCCGCCCCCGTTGGAAACACCAGTGCCGGCAATGCCCTGGCCGCCAGCGCCACGGACCCCGTCACCGCCTGGGCCATGGCCGAGGCCTCCTATCGTAAGTCCGCCGCCGAAAAGATGGCGGCTACCCAGGCGGGCGGCATTACCGCATCTTTCCAAGTACAGGCTCCGGTACCGGCTTCCGTCATGGCTTCCGCACCGACCCCCGCCCTTTCAGACACCATCGACGTCGCCAACTGGGCGATGGCGGAAGCCTCCTATCGGAAGTCCGCCGCCGCTTCCTCCAAGACGCCGTCGCCAGCATCCCAGCCCGAACTGTCGTCCGTTCCGGCCCCCCGGCGCAAAGGCGCAACCCCCTACGCCGAAGCCCCGTCCAAGGCCCCCATTCGCGGCATCAACGCGTTGGCGGCGTTACGCCAGGACCTGAAAGCAGGGGCCGTGCTTCAAGCCGCCCGGGCATCCGAGGCCAAAGCGGCAATTGCCGAGTCACGGCAAGGCGCGACAACCCTCGCCGCCGCAAACTTTAACAGTGCGCGGCCCGTGGCGAAGGGACGAACCGCCAGCCCGGCCACTCAGCGGCCCGCCGGCGCCATTGCCGCCGAAGGCGGTTGGTTCTCGGATTCCATGCTGTCGACACTTTCAAAGTATGACAACGGTGCCGCTCTCGCAGGCGCTGCCCTGACCAGAAACGACAAACCCAATAGCATCGATTTGGCGCGTTAGAATTCCAAATAAGCTATACTCGCGGCCATGGAGATCATTGTCCGGCCGCCTGAAACCTTATCCTGGAACACCACCCAAGCCCGTTGCGTGATTGGACGGGGCGGCGTTACCTCCGATAAAAAGGAAGGCGATGGCGCCACCCCTGCCGGCACGTTTCCGTTACGCCGGGTCATGTATCGGCCCGATCGGCTTGAGCCGCCTCAAACGGGCCTTCCCATCAGCGCCCTTATGGCCGATGACGGCTGGTGCGACGAGCCCGGAAACGCATCTTATAATCGATTGATCAAGCTTCCCTTTTCCGCCGGCTTTGAAGCGTTGTGGCGGGACGACAATGTCTACGACGTCATCGTCGAGCTCGGCTACAACGATGACCCAATCAAACCCGGCCTTGGCAGCGCCATCTTCATGCATGTGGCAAAGCCGGGGTACGATCCCACAGAGGGCTGTGTCGCGCTTGCGCTTGAGGATTTGTTGGAATTATTAAGCCAAAGCGACGCGGCCACGGTGCTCATCGTTAAGCTTCCTTAAACGGCGGCCGTTGCCCAAAGATGGCGGTGCCGATCCGGACATGGGTGGCGCCGAACCGGATGGCGGTTTCAAAATCTCCGCTCATCCCCATGCTTAAACTTTCAAGGCCGTTGCGCTTGGCGATCTCACGCAGCAGCGCAAAATGTAATGAGGGATCTTCATCATGGGGCGGAATGCACATCAAGCCCTGCACCGGCAGCTTCAACTCGTCCCGGCATTGGCCGATTAAGGCGTCGGCTTCTGTCGGCAGGACACCGCCCTTTTGAGGCTCTTCCCCGGTGTTCACCTGAATAAAACATTGCGGGCGATGGCCGCTTTTATCCATTTCAACGGCAACGGCACGGGCCAGTTTTGGCCGGTCAATGGTATGGATGACGTCGAAAAGGCCGACCGCATGGTTGACCTTATTGCGTTGCAGGGACCCAACCAGGTGCAGCTCTGTTCCCGTATATTCCGCCTTCAGCGCCGGCCATTTATCGAGGGCTTCCTGTACCCGGTTTTCACCGAAAACACGATGACCGGCATCCAGGGCATCGCGCGCCGCCGCCGCCGGGTGGGCTTTGGAAATTGCAACCAGACACACCGAATCCGAAGGATGCGATGCATCGGCCACCGCCGCCTCAATGGCCGCCGAAACGGCGGAAAGATTTTCACTGATGTTCGTCTCTGTGGTCACCGGCGCCGCCATGGTGTTTAAAGGGACTGCCAAAACGGGCAGGAATAAGATGAACGTAACAGACCAGGGGCACGGCCTCAATTTAAGCCCATTCACAACGTCCGCACAGGAAGCGTTACCGTCGTTCATTCTGATGACCGACGAGAAGCGGCTTGCCGACCCGGTGGCGGCAACCAAGGCCCTGCCGCCGAACAGCGCCGTGATTGTTCGCCATTATAGCGAACAGGACCGCGAGGATTTGGCGTGCCGGTTGATAACGGTGGCTAGGCGGCAAAACATCCGAGTCCTAATCGCCGCCGATGCCAGGCTGGCGCATAAGGTCGGCGCCGACGGTTTACACCTTCCCGAATCCATGGCCGCCTTGGGGCCGGGGCCGTGGCGGGCATGGCGCAAACCCGGGTGGCTGGTGACCGCCGCCGCCCACTCACCGGCGGCGCTTTTTAAAGCCAAGGCGGCCGGCGCCGATGCGGCCCTTTTGTCGCCGGTTTTTGCCACCGCCAGCCATCCCGACCGGGCGCCGTTGGGCGTGTTACGGTTCCAATCCTGGTGCCGACGGAGCCCACTTCCCGTTTATGCGCTGGGCGGCCTGTCGGCCTCCACCATCAAGCGTCTCCGGGGCGGTAGTGCCCTGGGTTTCGCGGGAATCAGCGGTTTTATTAACGGGGGGCTGACGGCAGCCGCAAATGTATTATAATGGCAACTTATCAAGAGAATGATGGCGCCGTCCTTAGGATACGCGCCGATACGGAAAAGACACGACATGAAGAATAAGAATCGCGTTTCCAAACTGAAAATGGGTTTTGTTTTCGCCCTCGCCGGCGGGATGCTGACGGCATGCGCCAATTACGAGGAATACACGCCTGAACAAACCCGGGAGGATGAAATCTCAGGCAACACCGCCCTCGAAGATATCGATTATGAAAAAAGGAACACCATTTTCGGTAAAGGCGGGCTGACCTTATTCGACTCCCAGCCCCAGGCGAATACGGGTGGCGCGTTGGGCGTCAACAGCTACCTATGGCGGGCGTCCTTGGATACCATTTCATTCATGCCCGTCAATTCGGCGGATCCCTTCGGCGGCGTCATCATTACCGATTGGCACACTCCCACCGAAGCGCCGAGCGAACGGTTCAAGCTGAATGTCTATATCCTGGACCGGGCGCTTCGTGCCGATGGAATCCGGGTCGCCGTCTTTCGCCAGGTCCAGGACCGCACCGGCGGCTGGAGGGACGCTGCCGTTCCAGGCGAAACCGGAACCAAAATCGAAGACGCCATTCTGATCCGAGCGCGGCAATTGCGAAATCAATCCGTTAAAAAGTAATCAGCTTGCCCGTTCCCCGACCACGATATAAACCGGGGCGTACCCAGCAAGACTAGGCGGAGCCCCCTTATCAAAATGTCGCGTTACAATTTCAAGGAAACGGAAGCAAAGTGGCAGTCCGTCTGGGAAGACCGGGAATGCTTTGCCGTCACCGAGGACCGGGAAAAGCCGAAATATTACGTGCTGGAAATGTTTCCCTATCCCTCCGGCCGCATCCATATGGGGCACGTGCGCAATTATACCCTTGGCGATGTCGTCGCGCGTTACAAGCGGGCCAGAGGGTTTAACGTCCTCCATCCTATGGGTTGGGACGCCTTCGGGCTGCCGGCGGAAAATGCCGCCATCGCCAACAACGTTCATCCCGCCCTCTGGACCCATGAAAACATCGACACCATGCGCAGCCAACTCAAGTCCATGGGGCTTAGTTATGACTGGGGAAGAGAGCTGGCGACCTGTGATCAGAACTATTACCGCCACGAACAGAAAATGTTTTTGGATTTTCTCGACCAGGATCTGGTGTACCGAAAGGAATCCTGGGTCAATTGGGACCCTGTTGAAAATACCGTGCTCGCCAACGAACAGGTCATCGATGGCAAGGGTTGGCGATCCGGCGCCGTTGTTGAAAAACGGCTTCTTTCTCAATGGTTTATGAAAATTACGGCGTTCGCTCAGGAACTATTGGAAGACCTGGAACCGCTTGAGCGGTGGCCCAACCGTGTACGCCTGATGCAGGAAAAATGGATCGGGCGGTCCGAAGGCGCCTATATGTATTTCGACTTCGACGGTCGCGATGATCGCCTCGACGTTTACACGACCCGGCCCGACACCATTTACGGTGCTACCTTTTGTGCGCTTTCCCCCAATCATCCACTATCGCTGGAGTTGGCCGCGGACGATACCGACCTGGAGGCGTTCATTGCCGAATGCGCCCGCGCCGGCACCAGCGAAGCCGCCATCGAAACCGCCGAGAAAATCGGCTTTGATACCGGCCTCAGAGTCCGTCATCCCTACATTGCCGATAATACGCTGCCCGTTTACGTCGCCAACTTCGTCCTCATGGAATATGGAACCGGGGCCATTTTCGGGTGTCCCGCCCACGATCAACGCGACTTGGACTTCGCCCGGAAATACCAACTCGATGTTATTGCCGTGGTCGCGCCAAAAGGCGAGGACGACTTTAGCGTCGATGACGAGGCCTTTATTGACGATGGGCTCATCATTAACTCGGAATTCCTTAACGGCCTCGGCGTCGCCGACGCCAAAGCGAAGATTATTGATCGGCTTGAAGCCGACGGCACCGGGTTGAAGGCGGTCAATTACCGGCTTCGTGACTGGGGCGTTTCGCGTCAACGCTATTGGGGCTGCCCGATCCCAGTGGTCCATTGTCCTGATTGCGGTATCGTTCCCGTTCCCGAGGCTGACCTGCCGGTCGTCCTGCCGGATGATGTCGAACTGGGAGAAGCCGGAAACCCGCTTGAACGTCATCCGACCTGGAAATACGTGGACTGCCCGACTTGCGCTAAGCCGGCCGAGCGGGAGACCGATACCTTCGATACTTTTTTTGAATCGTCTTGGTATTTCGCACGCTTCTGTTCACCTCATGCCGAAGAGGCCGTTGCCCGTGATGCCGTTGATTACTGGCTGCCGGTAGATCAATACATCGGCGGCATCGAGCATGCGGTCCTACACCTTCTCTATTCCCGGTTCTTTACCCGGGCGCTTAAAAAGTGCGGATACCTTGGCATCAAGGAACCCTTTGAAGGATTGTTGACCCAGGGCATGGTCTGTCACGAGACCTACAAGGACGCCGCCGGCAATTGGTTATTGCCCGAAGAGGTGGAGATGGGTGAGGGTAAACCGTCCCTTCGGGACGGCGCCGGCCCGGTCACGGTCGGACGGTCTGAAAAAATGAGTAAGTCCCAGAAAAATGTCGTCGACCCGGAATCCATCATCGACTCCTATGGCGCCGACACGGCGCGCCTGTTTATGTTGTCCGACAGCCCCCCTGAACGTGATCTCGACTGGACCGACGCCGGGATCGAAGGCGCCTGGCGTTATGCCAACCGCTTGTGGCGACTCATCAATCAGCCCGAAAATGAATTTGCCGATATTGCCGCCGAAAAGCCTGACGCCTTAAGCGACGCCGCCTTGGCAGCCGAAAAGGCAATTCACATTACCATTGCCTCGGTATCAGACGACCTGGATAAATTTCACTTTAACAAGGCTGTCGCCCGCATTCGTGAACTGACCAATACCCTGGATGCCCTTGAGCCCCAACAAGAAGGCGCCGCCTGGGTCCGACGCCATGGATTGGAAGCGGCGATTTGCCTTATTGGTCCGATGATGCCCCACTTGGCCGAAGAACTGTGGCATAGTCTTGGCCATGAAACGCTACTGGCGGACACCGCCTGGCCCGAGGCCGATCCTGGCCTTTTGGTGGAAAACAGCGTCACCATTGCGGTTCAGGTAAATGGAAAACTTCGAGGAACCCTTGAATTGGCCAAGGACAGCGACCAAAAATCCACCGAAGAAGCGGCCCTTTCCCTTCACAACGTCACCACCGCAATCGGCGATAAGCCCATTCGCAAGGTCATTATTGTTCCCAATCGGATCGTCAATGTCGTTATTTAAAGCCACGCCTATGCTCATCGGCCTGGTTCTTTTGCAGGCCTGCGGTTTCCGACCCCTTTATGGTGACGGCAGCCCGGGAAGCGCGACGCCGGAATTCGCCCTAATCCAGGTTCTGCCCATCCCTGACCGGATCGGCCAACAACTGCGAAATCATTTGCTGACGGCGCTTAATCCAAAAAAACGTAGCGTCCGTTCGAAATTTATTTTGAAGACCAAGGTCAATGAAGCCTTCGCCTCCCTAGCGGTCAAGAAAAGTGCATTTGCCACCCGCGCCAATCTAACCTTATCTGCAAACTTTAATTTGTCTGATTCCGGCAGTGGCAAAAATCTCTTTTCCAGTACACGTTCGATCACCGTGAGCTAAAACATCCTCGAATCTGAATTCGCCACCCTGATGGCCGAGAAAAACGCCCGGCCACGAGCGGTTGTGAATTAAGCGAGGACATTCGAACCCAATTGGGTGTTTATTTTTCCCGGCCCCAGGCCGCCAATAAAAACTGATTCCATTGAAAATTTCCGGGGCCCGTATTGATTCCTTTATCCGCCAACCCAGCGCCGATACCGCCGCCATTCTTTTGTTCGGGCCGGATCGGGGGTTGGTTCG
>DASCOC010000053.1:0-5444 GCA_036011805.1 Rhodospirillales bacterium | reverse complement strand
TGGGTTGCATCGTCATTCTGGAGGATATGTGGCGGACCGACGACGATCCCGAAATCGCGGCCGCCTACGCCGACACTGTCGAAAAACTCCTGGCCGAAAAATACCGGGTCTATGAAGTCCCGATGGAGACCGAGTGTCTGAAATATGTGCCCAACCCCCGGCGCGGCAAGAACATGTTCGTTCTCGGCATGCTCAGCAATATCTACAGCTTCGACCTGGAAATCGCCAGGGAACAGATCGCTTTCGTGTTCGCCAAGAAAGACGCCAGCATCATCGAGAGCAACGTCCAATTGCTTGAGGCGGGCTTTGATTGGGCGGAGTCGAACCTCGACATCAAGTTTCGGATTCAACCCTCCGACGTGAGCAAGCCACAGGTCGTCGTCAACGGCAATATCGCGCTCGGCCTTGGCGTGATGGCGTCGGGCATGGAAGTTTGCGCCATGTACCCGATCACGCCGGCGACGTCGGCATCGCATTATCTCAGCGAGGTGTTTCAAAACGTCGGCGGCGTGGTGCATCAGGCGGAGGACGAAATCGCCGCCTGCGCCTTCGCCATCGGGTCGTCCTATGCCGGCAAGTGTGCGGTAACGATCACTTCGGGACCGGGCTTCGCCTTGAAGCAGGAAACCATCGGCCTCGCGGTGATGGCGGAAATTCCACTGGTCGTGGTCAACGTTCAGCGCGGCGGCCCGAGCACCGGCCAGCCGACCAAGGTTGAGCAGGGTGACCTGCTGTTCGCATGTTTCGGCGGTCATGGCGACAATCCGAAGGTGGTCATGGCGCCGTCGGACATAGAAGACTGTTTCTATTCGATGATCACGGCCAGGAGAATTGCCGAGATCTTCAATATGGTTGTCGTTGTGCTTTCGGATGCCAGTCTTGCGTCCTCTCAGCAGCCTTTTTCGCGACCCCACATCAGCGAGGAATGGTTGGCGCCACCGGTGGACCAAAGCGCCGTTCCCAAGGGGGCGAAGCCATATGACTGGGATTCCCGGACCGGACTGGCCCGCCGGTTCATTCCCGGACAGCCGGACGGGATGCATTGCCTGACCGGGTTGGCCCACGACCGCAGAAGCCGAGTCGCTTACGACCCCGACATCAACCAGGAAGGAATCATGCACCGCAGCCGTAAGTTGGCGGCATTCCAGAAAACATTGAAGGCACCCACGGTGTTCGGTGACGACGAAGGCGATCTTTTGATCGTCGGCTGGGGCGGCACCAAGGGCGCCATCGAAGAAGCCATCGAGCGCCTTCACGCCGAAGGCCAAAAGGTATCCTCCCTGCATCTCACCTTCCTGCAGCCGATGCCGCCCGGGATCAACGACGTGCTGAAACGGTTCGACCGTGTGATGACCGTGGAAAGCAACTGGTCCGACTTTGCCGATGACGACCTCATCGACGAAGACAACCAGCGTTTTTCGGAGTTGGCGTTGATGCTGCGCGCACGATACCTCGTCGATGTCGATTGCTGGTCGGAAGTCAGAGGGCAACCCATAAAGCCGGGCGCCATCGTTCGCGGCATCCGTGAAAGACTGCAACGGAAAGGAAAATGACCATGGACGCGCCTTTGACGGAATGTGCACTCAAGCTTCTTGATGAGGAATACACCCTGGATGACTACAAAGGGCTTGTTCCCCGGTGGTGTATTGGCTGCGGTGACAGCGCCATTCTCGCCGCCGTTCAGCGGCTTTGCCGCGATGAACAGCTTCCGCCCGAGAAGACGGTGTTCGTTTCCGGGATCGGGTGTTCCAGCCGGTTCCCGCATTATATGCACACCTACGGCTTCCACGGCCTTCACGGCCGGGCGATGCCGGTCGCCGAAGGAATAAAAATGCGGCGTCCCGATCTTAATGTCTTCGTTATCACCGGCGACGGCGATTGCTGCTCCATCGGTACCGCGCACTGGATTCACGCCATTCGATACAACATGAACATGGCCGTCCTGATGCATGATAACGGCGTCTATGGCCTGACCAAGAACCAGGCCTCGCCCACATCCCCGCAAGGGATTAAGACCCATACCACGCCCGGCGGCACCTACCTGGAGCCGATCAACCCGGTCAGCGTCAGTCTGGGCATCCGCAATGTTTCATTCGTCGCCCAGGCCGTGGATTGGATTCCGGAGATGCTGCACGATATCATTTCCCAAGCCTTCCATCACAAGGGCTTCTCGTTCGTCCGTATCCTTCAGCGGTGCCCCGAATTCCTCGAGCACCGGTTCGACGACTGGGTGCAGGATCCGGACTGGATGCTGTTGCTTCACCACGAGAACGGCGTCCGGATCAGCCCGGAGCTAGGAAAGATCTACCAGAATCAGGAGGAACACGACCCCACCGACAGAAACCGGGCACGGGAGATCGCCTCGACCTATCACCCGATGCCGGTCGGCGTCCTTTACCGAAATCCCGACATGGCCTGTTACGAGGACCTGCTAAAACCCGACCGGTTGTATACGCCGGACGTCGTTAAGGGCGTTCTTGAGGAGGAATTCGACAAATTCACGATCCATCCCGCCGGGTGAATCGAAAGTGAGTAACCAAATGAGCGAACCCCTTTCATCGTTGTCGACCTTTCATCTGACCGGGGAAAGTCCCGGCAAGGACTTTGCTGACATTGGGCATCTGGGTCTCCGCCCGGCGCTTTTCAGCGCCTACCAGGACCTGGCGAAGCTCCGCCATGATTATCCCCTGGTGTTGGTTGATGGCGGGACTAACGGCACCTTTGTTCGCTCGTTAACGGACATTATCGATGATGTCCTCCGGGAGATCGCGCCCCGCGGTATCGAGGGCGAACGGCTCCGGAAGCAGGTGCTCGGGCTCGAGGATGAAATCCGGATACTCGTGGACCGGGGAAATAAAGGAACCCTTCTACAGTTATGGGACATGGCGGAAACAAACCGGCTTTCCAAAGCGGATCAGGCCGGGCGGGAATCACTCGGCGACAGCCTGAGCCGCGCCCGGGCCGCGCTTGGGACCGACGGCGAATTTGTCGGCTGCGACGGCGAAACACCGGTCAAGGTTGTGAGCCATAGCTGGGCCTCGGTTCAGGAAAACAAAGCGCGCCTGTTCACCAAGGAGATCGGAGAATTGACGGTGAAGCTTTCAAACATCCTGAAGGCGGATACCATGCGGTCGGAAAAGGGGTTCGGCGCCGAGGCCCTGAAACGGTCGGTGGGCTCTGTCTATGAGGATGCGTTCGACTTCGAGGTGATGTCAGACATCCTCGGATCGGCGTTCGTAAACGGCGCGGTGCCGGACAAACGACGGCGGCGGATTCGCACCGTGCTCTCGGCGCTCAAATCACAAAGGTTCTTCGAAACCAACAAGGACGGTGCCAAAAAAAGCCGCCGCAAAGGCGTCCACGGTTTCGTCTTCGACAGCCCAACGCGGGCGCTGGAAGCCTTTCAGAAGCGGCTGCCGGAAATAGTCAGCCTCGTCAAAGCGATGACCATCGCCCGCCTGGAGATCGAAGGCCGATATAACGAAAAAAACCATGGTCCGTTCTTCCGCCGGTTCGATGAAAGGTTCCTGGAGCCGGACGACCTGGCCCGGTTCCCGTCTTATCTGGTCTGCCTCCGCAACGGCGCCGATGCCTTGTCAGAGAAGGTCATGCTCACCGAGGTCTTATCTTCGGGCCTGCCGATAAAGGTTTTACTGCAAAACGATGACATTCTCGAACAACGTTCGATCACCTCCGGCGGGTTTTCCTTCGGCATCCGGGGCTCACAACCGGCGACCATGACACTGGGTTTTGACGGCACCTACGTCCTGCAGGCGGCCAGCGCCGGCCTCTACCGGTTCCGGGAATCGATCCTGGCCGGATTGACCAGCAACGGGCCTGCCCTGTTCAATGTGTTCTCGGGTCTGTCGGGCACCAATAAGGACACGGCCAAGAATGTGGCCGATATGCCGCTTTATCTGAGGTCGGCGGCAGCGGTGGATTCGCGCGCCTTTCCGGCGTTCATCTTCGACCCTGCTGGGGGAGGCGACTGGGCGTCGCGGTTTTCCGTCGCTGACAACCCGCACGCCGGGGCCGACTGGCCCGTTCACCGCTATTGCTACGAAGACGAGGACCTTCGGAAAATTTCAGAGGACATCGCCTTTACGTTCGTCGATTTTACGGCGGCCGACGAAAGGTATGCCGGAAACTTCCTGGATGTTCCCCGATCCGAGTGGCGGGACGCCATGGTTCCCGTCGACACTTTCCTGAAGCTCGGGGCCAAGGAGGTGACGGAAAAGGTGCCGTACATCCTGATGGTCGATGGGGACAACACCCTGCATAAGGTCATCGTCAACGTCAGGCTGATCGATGCGGCGCGCCGATGCGGCGAGATGTGGCGGAGCCTGCAGGAGCTGGGTGGCATCAACAATTCCCACGCCAGAAACTTACTGATGCAGGAAAAGGATATTTGGGAACAGGAGAAGGAACGGGAGTTAGAGGCGCTGAAAAGCCGTTCCACGCCGGTGGCCGCCACCCCTGTGCCGGGGGGGCAGTCCCCCGTCACGGAAGAAGCCGTTTCGGAGGAAGCTGTTTCGGAGGAAGCCCAGCAGGTGGATGAGCCGGCGGCGGCGTCTGATGATCCCTATATCGAAACGCCCCGGTGCACGACCTGTGATGAATGCACCCAGATCAACAACCGGATGTTCGCCTACGACGACAACAAGCAAGCGGTCATCGCCGATCCCGATGCAGGAACCTTCCGCCAAATGGTTGAGGCCGCCGAAAGCTGTCAGGTCGCCATCATCCATCCGGGCAAGCCGCGAAACCCGAATGAGCCTAACCTTGACGAGATCATGGCGCGGGCCGATGCGTTTAACTAGCTTCCCGGCCGAACAAACCCGACCAGGGAGGCATCTAAGGCTATACCCACAGAATAATTATGGTATAATTCGAACCTATATGAAGGGAAGAGTCGATGGACGCTCAATTGGCAATGCCCTATCCGCTGGAGAAAATGCTCGGACATTTGAATCTTGATGTCGGACGCAGTTTCGATTTGATGCCGGAGAAGATGGAAGATGCGATGGTAAGGTGCCGCATGTGCGAGAATTTTTGCTCCTGCGACGAAGATGTGGAGAGCCGTTATTTTCTCTGTCCGAACCGGGATATTCTTGATTGGCTCGAACGCCAGTAGGGTAAAGTATAAAACGCGGCAATTCTTCCGGTACGGCTGACTATGTGAGTTCATCCCGGCATTCAGGGCTCGCGCACGCGTCTGTGTAGGGGGAGCCGGTTAATTCAGATATGTTCTACGTCAACGTCCTGGGCACGCTTTCCATAGTGGTCCTGCAGGTCCGGTCCGCAGCAAGGCGAGCGAATCTTGCGATTTCTCTTTTTTCTGGCCTTTGGGTTAACGGAGAAAGTGGGCGGATCGTTCCATCGACTGTCGGTACGCATATTGTCAAGGAAAGCAAATTGCTGCCTGAAAAGATGCATCTGCGTCT
>DASCOC010000052.1:0-6008 GCA_036011805.1 Rhodospirillales bacterium | reverse complement strand
GTCGAGTTTTAAAAACCCCTTCCCCTCAGAGAACACTTAACCCCGTTCAAGGCGACCTTTTCGGCGGTCACTTAGGTTCGGATTCTTACAAAAACAACGCGGGGTCTGAAAATGACAGCCGAGGGGATTCTTTTTTTGATCGCCCTGTCTGGCACGGCGTTACTCTTTATGGGGCTTCTGACCTGGGCCGAACGGCGGACGCGGAAACCGGATTAGGGCTTACGCTCACGCAGGTTGCGGCGGCTGCGTTTTACCCAAAAACAAAGCCCCCGGAGGCGTTCCCCCGGGGGCTCTGAATGGAGCGGGTGATGAGATTCGAACTCACGACTTCAACCTTGGCAAGGTTGCGCTCTACCCCTGAGCTACACCCGCAATTGCCTTCGAAAACGGCGCGCCGATCATAGCTTTTGTTAAAGCGTTTGCAAGCCAACTCTTGCCCGCGCCGTTGCTGATGAGGCCGCCAAACCCCAGGGGGCTTGCGCCGGGCGGTCGAAAAAGCCATCTATGGGGTATCGGCGGGGCCTTAAGCCCCGGCGGTGACGTTTTTAACAGCAAAATTTAAGGGCAACTATGGAATTCACCCTGAATCCGGACGGCTCGTTAGGGCCGGGAAAACCCGGAGACGAAAACAAAAGTCAGGCAACCGGCCCGCAAGGCGCCGCCCCGGATGAGGCCGCCCCGCAGGCGCCCCCGGCCCCACCGCCGGCAGCCGGCGCCGGTGTCATCAAGGAGTCGGACACCGCCAACTTCATGGCCGATGTGATTGAGGCCTCGAAGGAGGTGCCGGTGATCGTCGATTTTTGGGCGCCGTGGTGCGGGCCCTGTAAGCAGCTCGGCCCAGCGCTGGAAAAACTGGTCGGGGCCACCGCCGGTCTGGTCAAATTGGTCAAGATCAACGTCGACGAAAACAAAGACCTGGCGTCGCAGATGCAGATCCAATCCATTCCCGCCGTCTATGCCTTCAAAGGCGGCCAGCCGATCGACGGTTTCTCCGGCGCCCTGCCCGAAAGCCAGATCAAGGCGTTCATCGACAAATTGACCGAGGGCGCCCAGTCGCCGCTGGATGCCGCCCTGGAACAGGCCCAAACCGCGCTTGATGCCGGGGATGTGGCCGCCGCCGGCGCCATATTCACAAAAATTCAAAGCCAGGACCCGGAAAATGAAAAGGCCATTGCCGGCATGATCAGGGTGGCCTTGGCCGCCGGCGAAATAGACCGGGCCAAGGAAATGATTGCAAGCCTGACCCCGGCCCTGCTTCGCAAGCCTGACATCGCCGCCGCCTGCGCTCAGGTGGAACTCTCCCAACAAAGCCAGGATTCAGGCGATGTAGAAGAGCTTCGGGCCAAACTTGAAGGTGATGAAAACGATCATCAGGCGCGTTTCGACCTGGCCATGGCGCTTTACGGGCAAGGCCGCAATGAAGACGCCGTCCAAGGGCTGCTGGATCTCTTTGGCCGCGCGCCTAAATGGGATGAGGAAGCCGCCCGCAAGCAGTTGATCAAAATTTTCGAGGCCCTGGGCGCCGCCGATCCGGTGGTTGTCGCCGGGCGCAAGCAATTATCCACCCTGTTGTTTTCTTAAGGCTCTATTGAACGCCGGATATTGATCCTTAAATGGACAACCGGACCGGTTAACCGAATTGGGACGAGGACGGAGAAGGAAGAAACAATGAGCAAACGAACGGTCGATCCCAAGTTGCTGGAGATTCTCGTCTGCCCCCTGACCAAGGGGCCGCTTCGTTATGATTCCGACGCCGACGAACTGATCTCGGAACAAGCCGGGCTCGCCTTTCCCATTCGGGACGGTATCCCCATCATGCTGATCGACGAAGCCCGAACGGTTCAAGATACATAAGGATTAAAACATTTCCATGACCGACGAATTTTCGATCAAGCACCAACCCAAGGAAATCCGCCTAAAACGCGAAGAAAAAATCCTCGAAATCGATTTCGAAGACGGTAAATCCTTTTCCCTGACCGCCGAATTGTTGCGGGTCGAAAGCCCCTCAGCCGATGTCCAGGGACACGGGCCGGGTCAAAAAACCATCGTCGCCGGCCGCCGTCATGTCGGCATTATGAGCGTCGAGCCGGTCGGTAATTACGCCATCCGGCTCAATTTTGACGACATGCACGATACCGGTATTTTCTCCTGGGATACGCTTTATGACTACGGGTTGCGCCAGGATGAAATGTGGCAAGACTACGTTGATGCCCTTGAAGCCAAAGGCCTTAGCCGCGATCCTTAAGACGGCACTTTAATCAGCGACAGGCCCCCGCTTAAAGCATCACTGTTAAAGCGTCACTGTAAAAAACTTCTGTAATCGGGTGAAAAGGCTTTAAAGCGGTTGATTGCGCATCAGCCGCGGCAGGTCGCCGGCCAGCCCCATGGCGTGACGCATGAAGATTTTTTTCAACGGCGGCAGCAGGTTGACGGTCGCCATGCCAACATCCCGAGCCAACCTTAGCGGCCTGATATTGTTGGAAAATAGCCGGTTCAACCCGTCGGTCATGGCGAGCATCAAGGTGTTGTCGAAACGCCGCCAACGCTGATAGCGATCAAGCGTCACGGCGTCGCCGATATCCAAGCCCAGGCGCCGGGCATCCAATGCCACTTCGGCCAGGGCGGCGACATCGCGGAGCCCCATGTTCAGGCCCTGGCCGGCGATCGGATGCATCCCATGGGCGGCGTCTCCGACCAGCGCCAGCCGCTCACCGATGGTCGTTTCCGCGACTTGCAGCGACAACGGGTAGCTCCACTTCGGCCCGACCACTTCTATGGCGCCGAGAAAATCACCAAAACGGCGCTCCAGTTCCGCCTGGAACGAAGTCTCATCCAGCGCCATGATCGACGGCGCCAGGTCGGCGCGCTCGGTCCAGACCAGCGATGAACAATGCCCCGGACGCTCAGGGTCGCCCATCAGCGGCAGGATGGCGAACGGCCCGGCGGCAAGGAAGTGTTCGTTGGCGACAAAGTCATGGCAGCGTTCGTGGGCGACCGTGCAAACGATCCCGGTCTGCTGGTAAGACCACCGGGTGAGGCGGATGCCGGCGTCATCCCGGGTTTTGGAAGCTCGACCGTCGGCGCCGACAACCAGCCGGGCGGTGATTTCCGTTTTACCTAGCGCCCCGGTAACCTCCGCCGTGACGCCATTTATGCGGCGGTCCAGCGCCGTCACCGAGGCCGGCGCCATCATCCGCACGGAGGCCAAGTCCTGAAGCCGATGGAACAGGGCTTTTCTGAGATTTCGGTTCTCGACCATGTAACCGAAAGCATCATCACCGGTATCGCGGTGGTCATAATGCAGGAAGAAAGGCGACGAGCCTTCGGAAACCCGGATATCCTTGATCGGCGCCGCTTGCTGGTGCAATGCCGGCCAGATATCAAGCGCCACCAACACCCTTTGCGAGGCCAGGGCGATGGCCGAGGCGCGGCCGTCGAACCCGGCGTCAAGCCCGTCCAAGGGGTCCTGGGTGTCAACCACGCAGACATCGACGCCGGATTGGCCGAAAGCGGTGGCCAGGGTCGCCCCGACCATGCCGCCGCCGATAATCAGGACCTCGGTATCAAGCGGCCTGGTTGGCGTCTTTTTCTTGCGCTTAGCCATGCTCACCAGTGTCCGGGTTTGCCCTGCATTGTCCAGAGCCGTTTTTCGATGGCCAGCCTAAAAAATAAGCAAATCCGTTTTTTTGATTAATTTTTATGCAAAAGGGGTGGGGTCCCGTCCTATTTTTGACCTCATAAATTGCCCATAATTGTTTGTTTTTAAATAATAAATTGCCATTTGGCAAAAACCGGCACGGTTCTTGAGTTATAGCAAGGGTTACAGGACTTCCGTTTGCCTTTTGGCTTGAAATGACCGCCATCGCCCCGACTGAACCAGCAAACGGACTCAAACGGGGTGCGGCGCCACAAAGAGAGGATCGAAAAGATGAAGCTTGTTATGGCTGTCATCAAGCCGTTCAAATTGGAAGACGTACGCGAAGCCCTGACACCTTTGGGCGTCGAAGGCATGACCATCAGCGAGGTCAAGGGGTTTGGCCGACAAAAAGGCCAAGCCGAGATCTATCGCGGTGCCGAATACACGGTCAACTTCCTTCCCAAGGTGAAAATCGAAGTCGCCGTTAAGGATGAAGTGGTCGATGACGTGGTTGAGGCAATTACCAAATCTGCCGAAACCGGAAAGATCGGCGATGGCAAAATTTTTGTTTATTCGTTGGACAAGGCGGTTCGCATCCGAACCGGCGAAACTGACGCGGAAGCGTTGTAGGAGGGCATGGAAATGCGAATGTATAAAGTGTTGTTCGGCTATCTGGGCCTTGCCCTGACCGCCGTTCTGGCGGCGTCAGGTGATGCCCTGGCCGCCGAAACCCCTAAGTTGGATACCGGCGATACCGCCTGGATGCTGACCTCGACGGCCCTGGTCCTGATGATGACCATCCCGGGGGTGGCCTTGTTTTACGGCGGCATGGTGCGGAAAAAGAACGTCCTGGCGACGGTGGTGCAAAGTTTCGCCGTCACCTGCGTGATGACGGTCCTTTGGATGATCGTCGGCTATTCCCTGGCCTTCACCGACGGCGGCGCCGCGAATGCCTTTGTCGGCGGCCTGGACAAGATTCTGCTGCGCGGCATCGGCGTTGACACGCTGTCGGGCACCATTCCGGAAACCGTGTTCATGACCTTCCAGATGACGTTTGCCATCATTACCCCGGCGCTGATCACCGGCGCCTTGGCCGACCGGATGAAGTTTTCGTCGTTGCTGGTCTTCCTCAGCCTGTGGATGATCCTCGTCTATGCGCCCATTACCCATTGGGTCTGGGGCGGCGGATTCCTTGGCGATGCCGGGGTTCTTGATTTCGCCGGCGGCACGGTGGTTCATATCAACTCGGGCGTTGCCGCCCTGGTCGGTTGCATTGTTCTCGGTAAACGGCGGGGCTACGGCACCGAAAACATGGCCCCGCATAACCTGGTGCTCAGCGTGATCGGCGCCTCCATGCTGTGGGTCGGCTGGTTCGGCTTCAACGCCGGTTCTGCGGTCGCCGCTAACGGTGGTGCCGGGATGGCGATGGCCGTAACCCAGATTGCTGCCGCCGCGGCGGCGGTCTCCTGGATGGTCGTGGAATGGATGTTCCGTGGCAAGCCGAGCGTGCTGGGCATCATTTCCGGCGCCGTTGCCGGTCTTGTCGCCATCACCCCTGCGTCCGGGTATGTCGATCCCTTCGGCGCCTTGATTATCGGTATCGCCGCCGGCCTCGTCTGTTACTGGGGCGCCGTGGTGCTGAAGCCCAAGATGGGTTACGACGACACCCTCGACGTCTTCGGCGTCCATGGTCTGGGCGGCATTACCGGTGCCCTTCTTACCGGTGTGTTCGCCGTCGAAGCCATCGGCGGAACTCCCGGCCTGCTGGAAGGCAACGCCGGTCAAGTCCTCACCCAATTGGAAGGCATCGTCGCCACCATCGTCTATTGCGCCATCGCCACCTTTATCATCCTTAAGGTCGTCGGCGCGGTCATGGGCCTTAGGGTCGATGAGGAGACCGAAGTCGGTGGACTGGACTACAACCTGCACGGTGAAACCGTTCAATAGACTTAAGACCTGTGTCGGGCCGTTTAACACATACGGCCCGGTCACTCCCCAAAACTCACCGGAGGGCATTGCCCTCCGGTTTTTTTGTCCGGTTTTCCCAATCCACAGACCCTGCCTGAACCGTAACCAACCCCTTAGGAAATGTTATTAAGAGATTGTAAACATTAGTCATGTAGAACCGGGGCATGGCTCAAACGATGCGATTTTCCAACGGTCGCGGTGCCCATAATTTCGGCAACGCCGCCACCGCAACCGGTGTCCTGCCGACCGGCGCCGCCGATTTTTTTAGGCGGCGGCTGACCGAGGCCGCGGGCGTCGGTCTTTTTGCCCTCGGTGCCGGTTTGCTGGTTTCCATCCTCAGCTATACGCCTGGAGACCCGTCCCTCAACAGCGTCGGAAACGGCGTCGTCGGAAATCTTCTAGG
>DASCOC010000051.1:0-4742 GCA_036011805.1 Rhodospirillales bacterium | reverse complement strand
TCATCGCCGCCCAAAAGGCAGGTGTTTCAAACTACATTGTTAAACCGTTTAACGCCGAAACCCTTAAAGGCAAAATGGCATCTGTGATCGGAGCATTTTAAGGAATTTCCGGCCGCTTACCCGTATTCGCCCCCCCACCGCTTCAGCGCCTGTTATACCGGCCTCAAATCCTTGCCATAACGGCAAAAAATTTAAAGCTGCCGCCCGCCTGCTTGATCCTGACCGTTGCCGCTATCATAGTCGGCGCCATTACCTGCCTATTCACCTCCCTGAGCCCCTTAAAACCAACCGCGTTCACCCTTGCGCCGCCCTTCCCTTCGTCTTAAACCATAATGAAACGGCGGTCCCAGGGCCGACCGTAACAAAGGCCGCATCGGAGGAAATAACATGGACGCCAAGGTATTCGACAAAACCCGCCTGCCCAGCCGGCATGTGACCGAAGGGCCGGAACGGGCGCCGCACCGCTCGTTCCTGTATGCCATGGGACTGACGGAAGAAGAGATTCACCGCCCCCTTGTCGGCGTCGTCACCTGTTGGAATGAAACCGCGCCATGCAACATCACATTGAAACGACAATCCGCCGTCGCCAAGGAAGGCGTCAACACCGCAGGCGGTACGCCTAGGGAATTCACCACCATCACCGTCACCGACGGCATCGCCATGGGCCACGAGGGCATGAAATCGTCGCTGGTCAGCCGCGATCTGATCTCCGATTCGGTAGAATTGACCATGCGCGGACACTGTTATGACGCCATGGTCGGCATCGCCGGCTGTGACAAGTCGCTGCCTGGATTGATGATGTCCATGGTGCGCCTCAATGTGCCCAGCGTGTTCATGTATGGGGGTTCTATCCTTCCCGGCCGTTTCAAGGACCGGGACGTCACCGTGGTCGATGTCTACGAGGCCGTTGGCGAACATACCGCCGGTAAAATGAGCGACGAAGACCTGCATGAGTTGGAATGCGTGGCGTGTCCGTCCGGCGGATCCTGCGGCGGCCAGTTCACCGCCAACACCATGGCCTGCGTGTCCGAAGCCATCGGCCTGGCACTGCCCGGTTCGGCAGGCACCCCGGCGGTTTATGAATCGCGCGATGAATACGCCCGCGCGTCTGGCGAGGCGGTAATGGCGTGCCTGGCCAAAGGCATCCGGCCCCGTGACATCGTCACCCGAAAGGCATTGGAAAACGCCGCCGTGATCGTTGCCGCCACCGGGGGGTCGACCAACGCCGGACTGCATCTACCGGCCATCGCCAACGAAGCCGGCATTGAATTCGACCTACTGGATGTCTGTGAGATTTTTAAGAAAACGCCCTATATCGCCGACCTCAAGCCGGGCGGAAAGTACGTTGCCAAGGACATGCACGAAGTCGGCGGCGTGCCGGTGCTGATGAAAACGTTGCTGGACGCCGGCTACCTGCATGGCGATTGCCTGACCGTATCTGGCAAAACCATCGCCGAAAACCTGGCCGATGTGGCCTTCCCCGAGGATCAGGACGTCATCTATCCGGCGACCAAACCGATCACCCCGACTGGCGGCGTCGTGGGACTGACCGGCAACCTGGCCCCGGACGGCGCCATCGTCAAAATCGCCGGCATGAAAAAACTTACCCACTCCGGCCCGGCACGCGTCTTCGAATGCGAGGAAGACTGCTTCCAGGCCGTCCTGAAAGAAGACTACGCCGAAGGCGATGTCCTGGTCATCCGCAACGAAGGCCCCCGCGGCGGTCCCGGCATGCGCGAGATGCTGTCGACGACGGCGGCGCTGTACGGCCAGGGCGTGGGTGAAAAGGTCGCCTTGATCACCGATGGGCGGTTTTCCGGCGGCACCCGGGGATTTTGCGTCGGCCACGTCAATCCGGAAGCCGCCACCGGCGGTCCCATCGGGCTGTTGAAGGACGGCGATATTATCACCATCGACGCCGTTGCCGGCACCATCGACGCCGATCTTAGCGACGACGAATGGGAAAAACGGCGCAACGCCTATAAGCCGCACAAGAATAATTATCAGTCCGGCGCTCTTTGGCGGTACGCTCAGACCGTTGGCGAAGCCCGCCGGGGTGCTATTACTCACCCCGGCGCCCATGGCGAAAGTCACGTTTACACTGATATTTAGCCAGTCTGGGCACAGGAGAAGATCGAGATGAGCGAACCTAACAACCCCGAAGGTGCCCGGGAATTTGAACGCAAGGATGTTCTTTTCGGCGCCAAGCTGGCGGTGGGTGATGAGACAATCGACTGCGAAATCGTCAATATCTCGTTTGGCGGCGCCCAGGTTCGCGCTTCTCGGACTATGAAAGCCGGGGCGAAGATTACTCTTGATATCGACCCCTTAGGTGTCTTCGCCACGGAAGTCCGATGGTGTAAGAAACCGGATATCGGACTCAAGTTCAACGAAGATTCAACAAAAGTGGCGGAACTGGTCATGGCCATCGCCACCTATGCCTAAGTAAGTGCCCTCCGTCCCGTCCCTGGACCTGGGCTTCGTCCGCGGGCTTTATCCTGACCCTTGCTGGGACTGGGCGTTCTTCGAGAACGCCGGCGGATCGTACGTCCCCGAAAGCGTCATCAACCGCGTCACCGACTATATGCGCGAAACCCAGGTGCAGCCGGGCGCAAACTACCCGGCGTCGGCCAAGGCGGCGGAACGCATCGCCGACGGCCAGCGCCTGATGGCCGAAATGATCGGCGCTGCGGCCGAGGAAGTCATCATCGGCCCATCGACGACGATGAACGTCTATGTATTGGCCAAGGCCTTAGGCCGAATGTTTCAGTCCGGCGACGAGGTCATCGTCACCAATCTAGACCACGAGGCCAACATCGGTGCCTGGCGCAGCCTCGCCGATGACGGCATGGTGGTCCGGGAATGGCCGGTCAACGCCGAGACCGGAAACCTGGAGATCGAAACCCTGGACGGACTGCTTGGTAACAGGACCCGGCTGGTCTGTTTCTCTCACTGCTCCAATATTGTCGGCCGTATCAATGACGCCAAGGCCATCACCAGGCGCGTCCATGACGCCGGCGCCCTGGTCGCCATTGATGGCGTCGCCTATGCCCCGCACCGGGCGCTGGACGTGAAGGCCCTGGACGCCGATTTCTACATGCTCAGCCTTTACAAGCTGTTCGGCCCGCATGTGTCGTTGCTGTACGCCAAGCGCGGGCACCTGGAAAACGCGCCCGGCCAAAACCACTTTTTCCTGAACGACCGGATCCCGCTGAAGCTGAACCCCGGCGGCCCCAACCACGAATTTACCGCGGCCCTGGTCGGCATCGCCGATTATTTCGAAGCCCTGGCCGGCCACCACCTGGACCAGCCGCCGAACACCTTCAAGGCCCGCGCCGATGCAGTATTCGATTTTTTGGCCGCCCACGAAAACACTTTGGCGGCGCGGTTCGCCGAATTCTTGTCCTCCAAGCCCAATGTCCGGCTGTTGGGATCGAGCGTCGGCGATAAAGAACCCCGGACGCCGACGTTTTCCTTTACCGTCGAAGGCCGCGCGTCGGCGGAAATTCCCCCTCTTCTGGAGCCCGGTAAGGTCGCTATCGGCTGTGGAAATTTCTACGCCCCCAGGCTGCTGGCAGCCCTCGGCGTCGGTGATGAGGATGGCGAAGGAGGAGACGGGGGCGTGCTGCGCGTCTCCATGGCGCACTACAATACGATGGAAGAGGTCGACCGGCTGATCGGGGCGCTGGACGGGGCGCTTTAGGCGTCTTTGGCCCCCCGCCAATAGTCGAAAAGCTGGTGGCGTTCGGCCATCAGGGAGGCGGCGATGCCGGCCAGGATAGCCCAGAAGGCGGAGGTAATCCCGAATACCGAAAACGGCGTCGCGGCGACGGCCAGCGCCGCCAGTGAGCCGAACCGGAGCTTGCCCCCGAAGGCCGTCTCGAACGCGCTTTGCAGGGACGACAGGATCGCCAGCCCGGCCAGGGTGACGACGAATGTCCTCGGCAGCACCGCCAACAGTGACGTCAACGTTCCGGCGCCAAGGGCGATCAATATGGTTAATGTCGCGGCGATCACACAAGCCCAATACCGGCCCTCCTTTGGGCCCGCGTCGGGCCCGGCCAGGATGGCGGCGCCGGTGCGCGCCACAGTCGCCGGATGCCCGCCCAACACCGTGTTGAGCATGGAATTGAGCCCGGTGACGACGGTGATCGAGGTAATCGGCACCTTGTAGCCCTGCGAGATCAGGAACCCCAGCCCCTGAACGTTGCCCAGGCCCATGGCCAGGATGATCATCGGCACGCTGACGGCGATAAACGCAGAGGCTGAAAAGCTTACCCCCGGCACGGCAAGGTCGGGAAGCGACCAGGAAACCAGATTCATCGACGTTTCACCGAAGATAGTAACGGCAAAGCCGCCAATGATGACCGCCAACCCCATCGGCGGCACTTTGGGGCTGGCGATAAAACGGCCGATCAGGTAGCTGGCCAGCGTCACCCCGGCGACCAGAACGTCTTCGACACTGGCGGCGATCATGCGGGTGACGTAGACCAAAATGCTGCCGCCGAACATGCCCATGACGATCGGCAACGGCAGCCAGGCCATGATTCTCTCGCCGATGCCGAACGCGCCCAACAGGACGATGGCGCCCGCGGCCATCAGGTTCGCACCGATCAATTCCTGAAACGTGAATTGGCCGGAAAGGGTGCCCAGGTATATCAACCCTGGGATCGTCCAGGTGATCGGGATCGGCAGCCGGTAATAAAAGGACAGCAAAACCGAGGTAATGGCGCTGGAAAACC
>DASCOC010000050.1:0-4885 GCA_036011805.1 Rhodospirillales bacterium | reverse complement strand
TGGTGCCTATTGACGCGCCGCCGTCCAAAGGGGAAGCGACGATGATCGCCGGTGAAAGCCGCCGCCGCTCCGCCGATCCGACCATGAAGCCGATCCAAGCGCCGGCGGCGAAGGGCGATGCGACGATGGTGTCGGGGGGAAACCAGGCCCCGTCCGCCGACCCGACCCTGGTGCCGATCATAGGGGCGTCGGTGAAGGGCGATGCGACGATGATACCGGGCGGATATCGCCGCGCCTCTGCCGACCCGACCATGTTGCCGGGAGAAAGCCGCCGCCGCTCCGCCGAACCGACCATGTTGCCGACCCCGGCGCCGGCGGCGAAGGGCGATGCAACCATGGCGCCGACCCCGGTGTCGCCGCCGCCGACCCCAAAGACCGAGGCGACGAAGCTACCGGGTCAAAATCGCCACCCGTTGGCGCCGTCATTGAAGAAAACCGCTGAGCTGTCTGACGCGCCGATGCCCGATAGCCGCTCGTTTCTCGAAGCCGCCGTCGAAGCCTTTATCGCTGAGATAAGGTCGTTGGCCACGGCCCAGAAAATGGAATATTCGATCATCCAGCCCGATGACCTGAAATTTGATTTCTTTAACGATTCTAAGGCTCTGCGCGTGGTGTTTACGGGGAGAGGGGACGCCGTCGACCGCATCGTGATCAGGGAATTATCGTCTTCGGCCAATACAAAAGTCCATTATGTCGGTGGCAAGGGCGCACGGTCATTGTTCGGCGCCAACTCGGCGCGGCGGCAAACGTTGGAATTGGAAAGCGGCAAGAAGGATTTTGGACTCAGGGATTCCTTGCTGAACGTCGCCACCATCCGCGACGCGGAGAAAAACGACTTGGACTGGAATCAACCGAACGTCCTGGAAGAGTGCAAGACCCCCACACCGGAAAGCCAGGTCGTCATCGAGGCGTTTTATTTCGACGCCGATTCCAAGCGCAACTGGGCGATCGAACTGGTCAACAGTGCGCCGGCCTCGGCCGATGAAACCGCAAAAAACACCTCCGGGCGGGATTTGACCCCGGAGAGCGCGCGGCGGCTGGTGACGGTGTTACTGAAATCCATGCGGGAAATTGCCGGGCATCAGTCATCTATTTTAACATTCCCAGTCGGTATCTAGAAAAGTCATGTGCCGCCGATTGAAGGAAGCCCCTTGGGCTTCTATGATATGGCATCAATAAGGGAGGAACCTGCCATGACCGAAGTCACACGCCGGCTTGCCGAATTCGCCGCTGGGATTTCCCATCAATCGATGCCGCCGGACGTGATTGGGCGCACCCAGATGCTGGTGATGGACAACGTCGGCATTGCGCTTCGCGCCCACCATGACGCCCAATCGACAGCGGCGCTGGTCAAGGGTGCGGAGGCGCTGCGCCTGGATGGCGGCCGCTCCGTTGTAATTGGCGATCGCCGCGGCTTCACGCCGGCCGGCGCGGCGCTGATCAACGGCGCCCAGGCCCATTCCCTGGATTTCGATGATACCCACGCGCGCTCGTCGCTGCATCCCAGCGCCCCCATCGTCCCGGCGGCGCTGGCGGCGGCCGAGATGACCGGCGCCGATGGCGAAGAACTGATCCCGGCCATCATCGCCGGCTATGAAATTCAAATTCGCCTGAGTCTGGCTTTAGGCCCGTCCGATCACTATGACCGGGGCTTCCATCCGACCGCCACCTGCGGCGTGTTCGGGGCTGTGGCGGCGGCGGGACGGTTGTTCTGCCTTGATGCCGATCAGATGGCGCTGGCCTTCGGCATCGCCTTGAGCCAATCGGCGGGCTCCATGCAGTTCCTGGTCGACGGCGCCTGGACCAAACCGTTCCATGTCGGCCACGCCGCCATGTGCGGCCTGATGGCGGCGACCTTCGCCAAACAAGGCTTTCGCGGGGTCGAGGACGCGTTCGAGGGCCGGGCCGGGTTTTTCCACGCCTACGCGCCCGACCCGGAACCGTCCAAGGCGGTCGAGGGCCTGGGCGAGGTTTGGGAAACCATGGCCATCGGCGTTAAACCCTATCCGTCATGCCGCTACAGCCACGCAGCGCTGGACGCGCTGATCGACCTTAGGGCCGCCAACGATATCAATGCCGAAGAAATTGTTAGCGTCGACATCGGCCTGCCGGAAACCGGCTGGAAGATCATCGGCGACCCGGAAGCCGACAAGCAAAACCCCACAAGTATCGTCGACGGCCAGTTCTCGATGGCCTTTTGCGCCGCCGTGGCGCTCAGGGAAGGCGGCTTGGCCTGGGACGATTACGCAACCCACATCACGGATAAAAAGACCATGGAGCTCTGTCATAAGGTCAAGGTCGGCATCGACCCCAAACCGGAAGCCTTGTTCCCCGATAAAATGAGCGGCATCGCCCGCATCCGCACCGCCAAGGGTGAATACGAGGCCTTCGTCGCCAGCGCCAAGGGCGAGCCCGATAATTTCCTTAAGCCCGAAGAGCTGCTGGCGAAATTCGATACCCTGGTCAGCCCCTACCTTCCAAGCAATCGGGTTGACGAATTGGCGACGCGGCTGCTGGGGATCATAAAAGAATCCGACATCAACGAAGTTCTGCGCCTGACCCGGCCTGTCCCGGCTGAGATTGCGGACGAGGCCGCGGCGGCGGGCGAATAGAGGAAACAACCATGGTCGCAGAAGCAAAAGAAGTCGGCAAAAACCGCTACCGCGAGTCCTACGGGCGCTATCTGGAGGATTTCAAGGTCGGCGATGTCTATGAGCACCGCCCCGGCCGGACGATATCGGAATCCGACAACACCTGGTTCACCCTGATCACCATGAACCAGCACCCGCTGCATTTCGACGCCGCCTATGCGGCCAAGAGCGAATGGAAAAAACCGCTGGTCAATTCGGCGCTGACGCTTTCCATCGTCGCCGGCATGAGCGTTTCCGACGTTAGCCAGAAGGCGATTGCCAATCTGGGCTGGGACAAGATCAAGCTGACCGGGCCGGTGTTCGTCGGCGATACGATTTACGCCGAGTCCGAAGTGCTCGACGTGCGCGAAAGCAAGTCGCGGCCGACCCAGGGCATCGTCACCGTCAAGACCACCGGCAAAACCGCCGAAGGCAACGTGTTCATGACCTATGAGCGAACCGTGCTGATCCCGAAACGCGGCCACGGCGTCGACGACGTGGCGGATTATTGATGCCGCATCCCGAAAACATCACGTCTGAGGAAGACGAAGCGCTGATCCTCGATTCCATCGATCAGTTCCTGGAACGCGACGTCAGGCCCTACGCCCACGACCTCGAAGCCGCCGACGAATACCCGCAAGACATCGCCGACAAGCTGGTGGACTTGGGCCTTTTTGGGGCCACCATATCGCCCGAATACGGCGGCTTGGGGCTCAGCGCCGTCACCTATGCCAAGATTGCCGAGCGGGTGTCGGCGGTGTGGATGTCGGTGACCGGCATCTTCAACGCGCATTTGATCATGGCGCAGGCGGTCGAGCGCGCCGGTACCGAGGAACAGAAACAGGCGTGGTTGCCGCGTTTCGCCAGCGGCGAGCTCAGGGGCGGCGTCGCCCTGACCGAGCCCGATTGCGGCACCGACCTGCAAGGTGTGCGCACCAAGGCGGTCCGGGACGGCGACGAATACGTCATCGACGGCACCAAGATGTGGATCACCAATTCACTCGAAGGCAACGTTCTGGCGGTGCTGGTCAAGACCGACCCCAAGGCCAAGCCCGCGCATCGTGGCATGAGCCTGATCCTGGCCGAGAAAAGCAGCGGCTATGAAGGCAAAAAGCTGGAAAAGCTCGGCTACAAGGGCATCGACACCGGGGAATTGCAATTCGACGGCGTCCGGGTTCCGGCGGAAAACCTGATCGGCGGCGAAGAGGGCCGGGGGCTGCAACAGATTTTAAGCGGCCTGGAACTGGGCCGCATCAACGTCGCCGCCCGCGGCGTCGGGCTGGCCCGGGCCTGCCTGGAAGAATCCCTGGCCTATGCGCAGCAACGCAAGACGTTCGGCAAGCCCATCGCCCAGCATCAATCGATCCAGATCAAGCTCGCCGACATGGCGACCCGGGTCGAAGCGGCGCGGCTGCTGGTCGACCAGGCGGCGCACGCCTACGACACCGGAGAGCGCTGCGACATGGAGGCGGGCATGGCCAAGCTGTTCGCGACCGAGGCGGCGGTGGAAAATTCCATGGAGGCGATGCGCATCCACGGCGCCTACGGCTATTCCAAGGAATTCAATATCGAGCGCTATTACCGCGACGCGCCGTTGCTAGCCATCGGCGAAGGCACCAACGAGCTACAGCGCATCATCATCGCCCGCCAACTGGTCGAGCGGAACCCGGTCTGAGGCGCGGCCTCTGCCGGAGGAACGAACACAGCCATGAACCAGCAACCCGATCACCGCCGCCGGGTGACCGTCATCGGCGCCGGCGTCGTCGGCATTTCCTGCGCCATCAATCTGCTCCGCGACGGCCACGACGTCACCGTCGTCGACCGGGTGCCGCCGGGCGAGGGCTGCTCGCAGGGCAACGCCGGGCTGTTCTCCAGCGACTCCTTCGTGCCGCTGTCGTTGCCCGGCATGCTCGGCAAAGTTCCAAGATGGCTCTTGGACCCGTTGGGACCGCTGGCCATCCGCTGGCGCCACGTGCCGAGGCTGCTGCCCTGGCTGATACGTTTCGTTGGCGCCGGTAGGCCCCGGCGGGTCGAGGAGATTTGCGACGCCCTGGCGCCGTTGTTGGACTCGTCGCTCGAGCATCACCAGGCCCTGGCGCACGGCACCGAGGCCGAAGGCCTGATCCGCTCGGAAGGCTGCATGTACGTCTACGAAGATGCCAAGTCGCTGGCCGAGGAAGCCAACACCTGGGACCTGCGGCGGGACCGGGGGACGGTGGTGGAAAGCCTCAACGCCGCCCAAATCCGCGAACGCG
>DASCOC010000049.1:0-5281 GCA_036011805.1 Rhodospirillales bacterium | reverse complement strand
GATGATTTCCCTAAGCCCAAAAAGATTTCCTTTACCCGCCAGGGGGATCCCTTGGGCCTGGGCCATGCGGTCTGGTGCGCCAGGGACTTTATCGGCAATGAGCCTTTCGCCGTGTTGTTGCCCGATGACTTGATGCAGGCCGAACCCGGATGCCTGAGCCAGATGATGGACGCCTACCATGATACCGGCGGCAATGTCGTCGCCGTCGAGGAAGTGCCCGACGAAATGACCAGCCGTTATGGCATTCTCGACGTGACCGAGGATGACGGGCGTCTGGCCCGCGCCAAGGGGCTGGTGGAAAAACCGTCGCCCGAGGATGCGCCTTCCCGGCTGGCGATTATCGGCCGCTATATCCTGCAGCCGGAGGTATTCACGCATCTGGATAAAAAAGTGACCGGCGCCGGTGGTGAAATCCAGCTTACCGACGCCCTGGCCGCAACGCTGGACGGCACCCCGTTCCATGGTTTGCGCATCGACGGCAGACGCTTTGATTGCGGGTCCAAAATGGGGTTCGTGGAGGCCAACACCGCTTTTGCCGCCGAACGTAGTGATTTGAATGGCGATGCATAAAATGGAGACATCATGCACATAACAATGATCGGCACCGGCTATGTGGGATTGGTTTCGGGAACGTGCTTTTCCGAGTTCGGTCACGATGTGGTTTGCGTCGATAAGGATGCCGCTAAAATCGAAAAACTAAGCGCCGGCAAAATGACGATCTTCGAGCCCGGGCTTGAGACCATGGTCGCCACCAACGTCAAGGCCGGCCGGTTGGCGTTCACCACTGATCTCGAAGACGCGGTCAAACAAGCCGATGCGGTTTTTATCGCCGTTGGAACGCCGAGCGGTGAAGATAACGGCGGCGCCGATCTCGGCTACGTCAAGGCGGCCGCAGAAGAGATTGCCGCCGTACTGGACGGGTACACGGTGGTGGTGACCAAATCGACGGTTCCCGTCGGCACCGGGCGGGAACTTGAGCAGATTATCCGTGAGGTTAACCCCGACGCAGAATTCGATGTCGTCTCGAATCCCGAATTCCTGCGCGAGGGATCGGCGATCAATGACTTCATGCGCCCCGACCGTGTTGTCATCGGTACCACAAGCGACCGCGCCCGCGCCCGAATGAAACAGTTGTACCGGCCGCTTTTCCTGATTGAGACGCCGATCTTGTTCACCAGGCGCCCGACCGCCGAACTGATTAAATACGCCGCCAATGCATTCCTGGCGACGAAGATTTCCTTCATCAATGAAGTCGCCGATCTTTGCGAAGTCGTCGATGCCGACGTTCACGACGTCGCCAGGGGGATCGGCCTTGATGGCCGCATCGGGTCGAAGTTCCTGCATCCGGGCCCTGGGTATGGTGGATCGTGTTTTCCCAAGGATACGCTGGCCCTGGCCAGAACCGCCGTCGAAGTCGGCTCGCCCATGCGCATTGTCGAGGCCGTCACCACCGTCAATGCCGCCCGCAAGGAACGGATGGCCGAAAAAATTACCACAGCCTGCGGCGGCTCGGTCAAGGGTAAGGCTATCGCCGTGCTCGGGCTGACGTTCAAGCCTAATACCGACGACATGCGCGAAGCGCCGAGCCTCAACATTATCGCCAGCTTGAAAAAGAGCGGCGCTTCGGTGCGGGTCTTCGACCCCGAAGGCATGGAAGAAGCCAAGGCGATGCTGGACGGCGTCGATTGGTGCAGCGATTCCTATGATGCGGTGACCGGCGTCGACGCGGTCGCCATCGTTACCGAATGGAATGAATTTCGGGCGCTCGACCTGGACCGAATCAAGTCGCTGATGAAGGTGCCGGTGATGGTGGATTTACGCAATATTTATAATCCGGAAGAAATGGCCGCGGCTGGGTTCCAGTACACCTGCGTCGGCCGCGCCTCGGGCACCGCATAAAAGGACGCTTCCATGGCCGAGGGCCACCAGTTCGATCCCAGCATTCTTCGTGAATACGATATTCGCGGCATTGTCCCCGACACGCTTGCGCCCGAGGATGTCAACATCATCGGCCGCGCCTTCGGATCCATCATGTTGGAACGCGGTTTTAAGACCGCCTGCGTCGGTTATGACGGGCGCCTATCGTCGCCGCAACTGGAGGCCGCCCTGGTCGAAGGGTTGGCGAGCACGGGGGTGGATGTAATCCGCATCGGGCGGGGTCCGACGCCGATGCTTTATTACGCCCAAGCGACCTTGCCAACGGACGCCGGGGTGATGATTACGGGGTCGCACAATCCCCCCGATTACAACGGCATCAAGCTCGTCCTCGACGGCAAGCCGTTTTTCGCCGCCGATATCCGCCTGCTGGGGGAACGCGCCGGGCGTGGTGATTTTGCCGATGGAAAAGGCTCGGTCACGGAAAAAACAGTTCTTGAAAATTACGTGGCCCGGCTGCTCCGCGATTATGAGCCCGGTGCCGGGGCGCCGCCGAAGGTCGCTTGGGACGCCGGCAACGGTGCCGCCGGTGAGGCCATGACGATGCTGTGTGAGGGGCTTCCCGGCAGTCACTTCCTTTTGAACGAGGATATCGACGGCAGCTTTCCCGCCCATCATCCCGACCCCACGGTTGAAAGTAATTTGCAGCAGTTGAAGGATACGGTGGCGGCCCAGGGCTGTGACCTCGGCATCGCCTTTGACGGCGACGGTGACCGGATCGGCGTCGTTGACGGCCAGGGCAGGGTGCTGTGGGGCGATCAGTTGATGGTGATCCTGGCGGCGGAGGTGCTGGCCGATCAACCCGGCGCCACCATCATCGCCGACGTCAAGTCGAGCCGCGTTTTCTTTGATGAAATTACACGCCTGGGCGGCAAACCGATGATGTGGAAGACCGGCCATTCCCATATCAAGAACAAGATGGCGGAGGTAGACTCCCCCTTGGCCGGAGAAATGAGCGCCCATATCTTCTTCAAGCACCGCTATTACGGTTATGACGACGCGCTTTATGTCGCGGTCAGGCTGTTATCGGCGGTCAATCGGTCAGGTGACAGCCTGGAGGCCATCTATGACCGGTTGCCGGTGATGGTGAATACACCCGAACTGCGCTTCGAATGCGCCGAAGACAGAAAGTTCAAGGTGATCGAAGAGGTCCAAGCCAGGTTGCTTAGCGCCAAGGGGGTCCGCGTTCACGATATCGACGGTGTGCGCGTCGAGAACGATGACGGCTGGTGGCTGCTCCGGGCCTCCAATACTCAGGCGGTTTTGGTCGCCAGATGCGAATCAGACACCGCCCAAGGCTTGGAGCGATTGAAGGATCAGCTTCGGGAAGCGCTGAGGGAAAGCGGCATCGAGCCCCCGGACTTGGATTAAATCCACTAGGCAATGTCCTTGGATTGAATAATTTCCACGCCGGCGCCTTTCATGGCCTTCATGGCGGCGTCCAGTGAGCCTTCGATATCAATGGCGCGGCAGGCATCCTCGATCACCACCGTTTCGAATCCTTCCTTCCTGGCGTCCAGGGCCGAATACTGGACACAGAAATCGGTGGCCAATCCGGTCAGGAAAACCCGCGTTAATTCCCGCTGGCGAAGATACCCGCTCAGGCCCGTCACCGTTTGTTGGTCGTTTTCACAAAAGGCCGAATAGGAATCGATGGTCGGGCGGAACCCCTTGCGGATGATGAGGCCTGCGTGGGCGACCTCCAGGCCGTCGTGGAATGCCGCCCCCGGGGTGTCCTGGATGCAGTGCTCCGGCCATAGCACTTGCGGCCCATACGCCATATCGATGGTTTCAAGCGGTGATTTACCTTGATGGGAAGAGGCAAACGAAAGGTGCCCCTTGGGGTGCCAATCCTGGGTCAGGACGACGTTGGCAAATGACCGGCCAAGGCGATTGGTGAGGGTGACGGTCTCTTCGCCGCCCGGCACCGCAAGCGCACCGCCGGGACAGAAATCATTCTGAATGTCGATGACGATCAGGACGTCTTTGTCGGTTGGCGTAATAATTTGAAATCACCCTGCCACTGGCGGATGGGGCTCGTTCAGCGGACGTTGGAAGCAACCCGATAGCCGTTGCGCATCTGGATTTCCATGCACTGCCCCTTGCGCTTTTTGATGATGGCGCAAGCCTGATTCGCCTGGCTTTTGCTCAACCCCTTAAGGCGGGCCCGATGAAGGGTACGGCCGTTTCTTTTTTTCAGGGGCACCACTTTGATGGCGGCGTCCAACAGTAGGCTGGGGGCTTTTTCGATCGCCTTGCGGGCGGCCTCATAGGCCTGTTTATATCGGGCGAAAGCACCGACCTGGATGCCCCAACGGCGGTGCTTGGGGACCGGAGACTTGAGGTTGGCTTGTTTTTTGGCTTTAGCCTTGGTTTTAGTCCGGGCCGTGATTTTGGCCCTGGCCTTCTTGGTTTTGCTCTTCTTGGCCTTAGAGGTAATGTCGGCGGCGGCGTAAACCGTGCGGGGCGAATTGTTTAGCGCCTTAAACCCTAAGTTCAAAAGCCGGGTCATTAGGGCGTTACGGGAATTCGGTGAATTGCCGCCGAAGACAACGCCGATCACCCGCTGGCCCCTGCGGCTGGCCGAGGCGACCAGATTAAACCCCGAGGCGCGGATATAGCCGGTCTTGATCCCGTCGACGCCGTCATAGGTTTGCAGCAGCTTGTTGTGATTTTTGAAGGTGGCGCCGCGATAAGAAAACCGGTCGGTCGAAAAATAGCGGTAGTAGACGGGAAAATTCCGGATCAGGGCGCGGGCCAAGGTTCCCATGTCCCTGGCCGTGCTCAATTGGCCACGGTGGGGAAGGCCGGAGGCATTGCGGAAGGTGGTCCGGCTCATGCCGATCTGGCGGGCCTTGGCGGTCATTTTAAGGGCGAAGGCGCGCTCCGATCCGCTCATGTTTTCGGCGATGACGGTGGCCACGTCATTGGCTGACTTGGTGATCAATGCCAGCATCGCCTGTTTGACGGTAATGGTCTGGCCGCGTTTTAAGCCTAACTTCGATGACGGCTGGCGTGCGGCGCGGGCGGAAATCCGAAGACGGGTTTTCATGGTCCACAGTTCGGATTCCATGGCCTCGAAGACCATATAAAGGGTCATCATCTTGGTCAGCGAAGCCGGGTAATTGCGGGTATCGGCGTTGATTTCGTGGATGACGCGTCCGGTTTCGGCGTCCATGACATAAGACGCGTACTTGGCGAAAACCGGCGAAGCGGAAAATATCAATAAGACGGCAAGGAATACCGCCGCCAGGGGGCGTCCCAGCCTTAAAAAACCACTATGGAGTTTCAGATACCCAGAACGTGTCGACAACGGTTAACCCCCTTAAGCGATTCGCCGGACAGA
>DASCOC010000048.1:0-10031 GCA_036011805.1 Rhodospirillales bacterium | reverse complement strand
CGCTCCCTCAAAAGCAATATTCCGAAATCCCCCGTTTATTAATTATTGGGGATACCTACTATCCTGAAAAAAAACAGCCCTACCGGCGTTTCTAGAGGCATTTCATCCCTGCTAACGATCAATGATGAACGTAAAGAGTCGCAGAAATCCATGCAAGTAGTAATGGTTTGCCGATGAATGGATTTGTCCGTTTTTTTGCTAAAGAATTGGCAATATCCTGCCCATGAGAACTTTGCGGCGAACGGCTTTCCTGGCCTTCCGGAATCATCAAAAACAGCCTAAACCAACGGGTTCGGAGCGCCCACCACCGCCATGACACGGGGTGAATTTGTGATTATGGTGGGGTCGCTCTAAAAACGGGTGTTTATAAAACTGGAACGGCATGACTACACATGGCCCCTGCCCCTAAAAAATGGACTCTCCGCCATCCGGCTGTTTTTTTGGCCACCGGATTCGGCGTCGGCCTGTTGCCGAAGGCCCCCGGCACCTGGGGATCGCTTGTTGCCGTGGCCTTGGCCTGGCCGATTTATGGGGCGGCCGGGCAGATTGGTCTTGGCGTTGCCGCCGTCGCCGCCTTCGCCATCGGGGTTTGGGCGTCGAATGTCTGCGAAGGCATCCTCGGCGCCGATGACCCTAGCCAGGTGGTGATCGATGAAATCGCCGGGCAATGGCTGGTGCTGTTGGTGGTTGCGCCGGGGTGGCTCGGCTATGGGCTCGGATTTGTGTTATTCCGCGTTTTCGATATTTTCAAGCCGTGGCCGGTGTCGTGGGCCGACAGGAATATAAAAGGGGGTCTGGGTATCATGCTTGACGATGTATTGGCCGCCGGCTACGCCGCCGCCGTCCTCTATGCGATCACCTTGGCAATGGGGGGGTGATGTGTTCAGCAACCAACAATTGACGATGGCCGAAGCGGTGCTGGCGGTCTGTCGGGACGCCGGACTGAAACTGGCAACGGCGGAATCATGCACCGGCGGGCTGATATCGGGATGTCTGACGGCGGTGGCCGGGTCGTCGGATGTGGTCGAGCGCGGCTTCGTTACCTACACCAACGACGCCAAGAGCCAGATGCTTGGCGTTGAGCCCGCAATGGTCGATGCCCACGGCGCCGTCAGTGAAGAAGTCGCCCGTGCCATGGCCGAAGGCGCACTCAGAAATTCCGATGCCCAGATTTCCGTCGCCGTCACCGGCATCGCCGGGCCCGGCGGCGGCTCGGCAGAAAAACCCGTCGGTCTGGTTCATATCGCCGCCGCCCGTAACGGCGCCGAAACCCTGCATGGGCGGCACGTCTTTGAAGGCGACCGCGACGCCGTGCGCGCGCAAACCGTGAGCGCGGCGTTGGTGATGGTATTGGCAATGGCGGGTTAGCGGCCCGGTCCTCTTAGGCTTCTCCGACCAGGGGCAGGTCGTTATAGGCGGCCATGATCAGGGCGATCAGTTCTTCTTCGCCCTTGGAATCGATGTCCAGCTTGATAGCGATGGCTTCGCTGGTCGATCTGACCACCGTTCCCTTGAGCGATCCGATTTCGTCGATTTCCAATTCAACGGCATCGCCTTTGTCGAAGGGGTTTTCGACCTTCCCCAACGGATAAACGAACTGAATGGAAAGGCCGCTGGCTGAGATATCCTTCATCAGCCCGCCGTGGGCAACGTCACCTTTCTTGGCAAAGGCCAATTTGCTGAGGTCGACCCGTTCGCGGTCGCGGCTTTCTTTTTGCATTTGTTAGGTTCCCCTAAAGCCGACAAAAATCAATGGTCTCCTGATTATATGTTTAGGTTTCGCCGTAGGCAATCAACGAGAGGACGGAGATATAGACGCCGAGGACCGCGAGTGCTGTAAAGAAGACTTTAAGGAACATCGCTTCGGACAATCGGCCACGCACCCGCTGACCGATGACCATGCCGATAATGGCCGGCACGACGCCGGCCGCCGATAGCGTCCCTAATTCTTGCGAGATCATTCGTTGGTCATTGAGCCCTACGGCGAGCGCTACCGTGCAGACCGTGAACGCCACCCCCATGGTCTGAATCAACATATCCCTGGGCATGGCCAGGGCCTGAAGGTACATGACGCCGGGCACGACAAAGGATCCGGTAAGCCCCGTCAATCCGCCGGTGACGGCGCCGGCCAGCGGCCCCAGCCAGTTTTCCTTGTCAGCGATATCCGGTTTCCAGGGGCGCCTCAGGTTAAGCGCCGCATAAATGCAAAGAAGAACGCCGAGCAGCGCCGTCAACAGCGTTGGATCATAAGTGGCCAAGCCCTTGACGCCGAACCAGGTGCCGACGCAAATGGCGGCGAAAAACGGCCACAGGCGCTTGAGAATGGCGCCCAAGGCGCCGCCGGATAATCCCTGCCAGACGTTGGTTATGAACGATGGCACGATCAGCAGAACCATTCCCGTCTTGAGCCCGACCGTCACCGTCAGCAGCGCCAGCGACACCGTCGGCAGGCCGAGGCCGATGACGCCCTTGACGAACCCGGCCAGCAGGAAGGTCAGGCCGATGGCGAGAAGGGATTCGGCGTTTCCCATGGGGCTATTTCTCGTCCCCATAGAGCGCATCGGCGCGTTTTTCGAAGGCCGAGATCATCATCTTGACGGCTTCGTTGAAGACGGCGCCGATGGCGGCCTGGAAGATACGCGACTTGAATTCGAAATCGACGTAGAAATCGATCATGCAGTCGTCGTTGTCCCCCTCTCCACTGACCGCTTCGAATATCCAGTGGTTGTTGAGGTATTTGAAGGGGCCGTCAAAATAGGCGACGTCGATGCGTCCCGGTTTTTGGCAAGTCACCTTTGAGGTGAATTTCTCGCGGAACATTTTATAGCCGATGACCAGGTCGGCGAGGATGATGTCATTGCCTTCCTCCTGACCCTGCTCTTTAACCCGCGCCGCCACGCACCAAGGCAGGAATTCCGGGTACTTGTCGACATCGGCGACCAGGTCGAACAATTGTTCCGGGGTATGGTGAAGAAGGCGCTTTTCGGCGTGGGTGGGCATGGCGCTTAGTGTCCCCGGCGGGCCTTGACCAAATCCTCAAAATCCTTGTCGGCGTGATAGGACGACCGGGTCAACGGCGAGGACGCCACCAGCAGAAAACCTTTATCTTCTCCGGCCCGTTGAAGGCCGTCGAATTCGTCCGGGGTGACGAAACGCGCCACCGGGGCGTGGCGCCGGGTCGGGGCCAGGTATTGACCGATGGTCAGGAAATCCACGCCGGCGGCCCTGAGGTCGTCCATGACATCCAGCACTTCATCCATTTCTTCACCGAGGCCGACCATGATCCCGGACTTGGTGAAAATATCAGGTGCTAGGGCCTTGGCCCCCGCCAACAGTTCCAGCGAGCTTTGATAGCGAGCGCCGGGCCGGATGGATGGATATAACCGGGGTATGGTCTCGAGATTATGGTTGAAGACATCGGGCCGGGCATCGATGACGTCCTCCAGGGCGCCGTCCTTGTCGCGAAAGTCAGGCGTCAGAACCTCGATGGTGGTGTCCGGCGACGTTTCGCGAATTCGCCTAATGCACTGGACGAACTGTCCGGCGCCGCCGTCATCCAAGTCGTCGCGGTCCACCGAGGTAATGACCAGGTACCGCATCCCCATTTCGGCGACCGAAATCGCCAGGTTTTCCGGCTCTTTTGCGTTGACGGCGCCCGGCTTGCCGGTCGCCACATTGCAAAAGGCGCAGGCCCGGGTGCAGATATCGCCGAGGATCATCACCGTGGCATGTTTGCGGGACCAGCACTCGCCGATGTTGGGGCACGCGGCTTCCTCGCAGACGGTATGGAGCCCCTTTTCGCGCATCAAGCGCCTGGTATCGCCGTATTCCTTTGACGTCGGCGCCTTGACCCTGATCCACGCGGGCTTGCGAAGAACCGGGTTCTCGGGGTTCTTGGCCTTTTCCGGATGGCGTAGCGGTTGTGGGTTGCTCATAGGGAAATCTCGTAGGTGAACCAATCGGTGCCGTCGGCCAGTGTATCGTATAGGGCGCGCGCGGTGGCGTTGGATTCATTGGTGCGCCAGTAAATGCGGTGGCAGTCCCGCGCCCTGCCCTGTTCCCGGACGGCCTCGATCAGCGCCCTGCCTGCCCCTTGATTGCGGACGGCGGGGTCGACAAACAGGTCTTCCAGATAGCAAACCCGCTTTTCGGTCCAAGTGTTGAGGTGCAGCACGCAGTTGACAAAACCGACGACAGCGCCGTCATCGCCAAGGGCAACCAGGCAAAACATCGCCGCCTCTTCAGGATTCAACAGCCGGGCCCAAGTTTCATCGGTAACGGCCTGAGGAACATCGGTTTCGTAAAACGTCAGATACCCCTGCCACAGTTCCCGCCAACGGGCCTCGTCGGCGGCGGTAATGTTGCGGATGGTGATGGTCATGGGTCTGGCCTAGATATGAATGGCGCGCCCGTAGGCGTCCAATACCGATTCATGCATCATTTCCGACAGCGTCGGGTGCGGGAAGATGGTGTGCATCAGTTCTTCTTCGGTGGTTTCCAGGCCCATGGCGATGACGAAACCCTGGATCAGTTCCGTCACCTCGGCGCCGACCAAGTGCGCGCCCAGCAATTGCCCGGTGTTGGCGTCGAAGATGGTTTTGATCATGCCGTCCGCTTCGCCGAGCGCTATCGCCTTACCGTTGGCCATGAACGGGAACCGCCCGACCTTGAGTTTGAACCCCTGCGCCTTGGCTTTGTCTTCGGTCAGGCCGACGCTGGCAATCTGCGGATGGCAATAGGTGCAGCCGGGGATCTGTTCCTTGTTGATTGGGTGTGGCGAGAGGCCGGCGATTTTCTCGATACAAATAACGCCTTCGTGTTCGGCCTTGTGGGCCAGCATCGGCGGCCCGGCGACGTCGCCGATGGCATAGAGGCCCGGCTCGGCGGTGCGTGAGAATTCGTCGATGACGATGCAGCCCCGGTCGGTCTTGGCTTTGGTCGTCTCCAGCCCGATGCCTTCGATGTTACCCTGGACACCGACGGCGGAAATCACCCGGTCGACGGTGATGTCGGCTTTTTTGCCGTCCGCGCCCTGGATGGTGGCGGTGACTTTAGTTTTGGTTTTTTTCAGCCCCTCCACCTTGGCCCCGGTGAGGATGGTCATGCCCTGGGCCTCCAATTGTTTACGGGCGATGGCGGCGATCTCGGCATCCTCGACGGGCAGGATCTGGGGCAGGATTTCGACGACCGTGACGTCGGCGCCCAGGGTCCGGTAGAAGCTGGCGAATTCGATACCGATGGCGCCCGACCCAATGACCAGCAGCTTCTTCGGCATGATATCGGGGTCCAACGCCTCGAAATAGCTCCACACCAATTTTCCGTCCGGCTCAAGCCCCGGCAGCGCCCGCGGCCGCGCGCCGGTGGCGACGATGACGTGTTTGGCGGAGAGTTGGGGCAGCGCCTTGCCGTCCTTGCTAACGTCGACACGGCCCAGCCCTTTTACGAACCCGGCCAGCTTGGCCTCGGCATCGACGACGGTGACTTTGTTTTTCTTAAGCAGGAAGCCGACGCCCTGGCTCAATTGGCCGGACACACCGCGCGACCTGGCGATGACTTTCTTAATATCGAAACCGACGCCCTTCGCCGTGAGACCATAGTCTTCGGCGTTTTTCATGCCGTGGTAAATTTCGGCCGAGCGCAACAACGCCTTGGTCGGGATGCAGCCCCAGTTGAGGCAGATACCGCCCAGGTGCTGCTTTTCGACGACGCAAACCTTGAGCCCCAGTTGCGCGCCCCGGATCGCGGTGACGTAGCCGCCGGGGCCGCCGCCGATGATGATGACGTCGAAGGTCGTGTCGGCCATTTAAATTGGCCTCCTATAAAAGGAACTGAAGCGGTTCTTCCAATATCGCCTTCAGTTCCTTGGTGAATGTGGCGGCGGTGGCGCCGTCAATGCAGCGGTGATCAACGGCCATGGTCAGGGTCATGATCGTCGCCGTCGATATGGCGCCGTTCCTGACCACCGGTCTTGGCTCGCCGGCGCCGATGCTGAGGATGGCGCCCTGCGGCGGGTTGATAATCGAGGTAAAGTTTTTGACTCCGAACATGCCGAGGTTGGATACCGTGAAGGTGCCGCCCTGATATTCCTCGGGCTGAAGCTGCCCGGCCCGGGCGCGTAGCGCCAGCGCCTTGGCCTCCGCCGAGATCGCCGCCAGCCCCTTATTGCCGACATCGCGGATCACCGGCGTGATCAGGCCGCCGTCGATGGCGACGGCAACGGAGATATCGGCGCGGTTGTAATAAAGCGTCGCCTCGTCTGTGTAAGACGCGTTGCAGGCGGGAACCCTGGCCAGCGCCAACGCCACCGCCTTGATGACGAAATCATTGACGGAAATCTTATAGTCCGCGCCGTCCTTGGCGTTAAGGCGCTTGCGGGTATCCAGAAGCGTGTCCAGGTCCACATCCACGGAAAGATTGAAATGTGGGATATCGCGGGCCGACTCGGTCAGCCGCTCGGCGATGATCTTGCGGATGGACGAATTGGGGACGGCCTCGAAATCGGGCATGGTGCCGAGCAGCGGATCGTCACGGTTGATGGGCGGCACGGCCCGGGGTTCGGCGGGCGACTCAGATGGAGCCGCTGGTGCCGGGCTGGCCGTGGCGGTTGGTGCGGGCGCTGGGGCCGTTCCCGCCGCCAATCCTTCGACGTCGCGCTTAACGATGCGGCCCTTGGGACCGCTGCCGGTGACGGCGGAAAGATCAATCCCTTTCGCCGCCGCCAAACGCCTCGCCAGGGGGCTGGCGATGATACGGTTTCCGGTTGTTGCCGGTGCCGGCGCAGTAGGAGCTGGCGCGGCAGGAGCAGCAACGGGGGTCGGTGCTTCGGCAGCAGCCTCAGCAGCCTCAGCAGCCTCAGGAGCCGCAATAGGCACCGCCACGGGTGCCGGGGCCCCTTCCAGCGCGGAAGCGTCCTCTCCGTCTTCGAGAATAAGCCCGATAAGGTGATTGACCGGCACGTCTTCGGTGCCCTCGGCAACCAGAATTTTGCCGAGCGTTCCCTCGTCGACGGCCTCGATCTCCATGGTCGCCTTATCGGTTTCGATTTCGGCCAGGACATCGCCGCTGGCGACCGCGTCGCCTTCACCCTTGACCCATTTGGCGAGCTTGCCTTCGGTCATGGTCGGCGACAGGGCGGGCATCAGGATTTGAATTGGCATGGCCTGTTCCCTCCGCTACCGGTAACAGACGGATTTCGCCGCCGCGACGATTTGCTCGACCGTCGGCAACGCCAGTTTTTCCAGGTTGGCGGCGTAGGGCATCGGCACGTCGGCGCCGGCGACCCGCACGGCCGGCGCGTCGAGGTCGTCAAAGGCGTGTTCCATGATGACGGCGGCGATTTCGGCACCGATGCCGGCGGTCGGCCAGCCTTCTTCGACGGTGACCACACGGTTGGTCTTGGCAACCGATTGGACAATGGTATCGGTGTCCAGCGGGCGCAGCGTGCGCAGGTTGATGACTTCCGCATCGATGCCGTCGGCGGCCAAGGCCTCGGCGGCCTCCAACGCCATCCCGACCATGATCGAAAACGCGGTGATGGTGACGTCGGCGCCGGCGCGTTCGATCTTGGCGCGGCCGATGGGCAAGGTAAAATCGGGATCGTCGGGAACATCGAAGCTTTGCCCGTAGAGAATTTCATTTTCCAGGAACACCACCGGGTTGGGGTCGCGGATGGCGGATTTAAGCAACCCCTTGGCATCGGCGGCCGACCACGGCGCGATCACTTTCAATCCCGGCACATGGGCGTACCAGGATGCATAACACTGGGAATGCTGGGCGCCGACGCGGGCCGCCGCGCCATTGGGACCACGGAACACGATCGGCGCGCCCATTTGGCCGCCGGACATATACAGCGTCTTGGCCGCTGAATTAATGATCTGGTCGAGGGCCTGGACGGCGAAGTTGAAGGTCATGAATTCGACGATCGGCTTTAGGCCCCCATAGGCCGCCCCGATGCCAAGGCCGCCAAACCCCTGTTCGGTGATCGGGGTGTCGATCACGCGCTTCGGCCCAAACTCATCCAACAAGCCCTGGCTGATTTTGTAGGCGCCCTGGTATTGGGCGACTTCTTCCCCCATCAGGAAGACCAATTCATCGCCGCGCATTTCCTCGGCCATGGCGTCCCGGAGCGCATCGCGGACGCTCAAATTGACCATCGGCCCGTCAAAGTCGGGTTCCTTTGCCGGACGCGCCACGGGCGCGGGGGCCGGTTGTGAGGAAGCCGGTGGTGCGGCGGCAGGCGCTGCTGGGGGCTCTGGGGCTGTCGGCGCCGGGGCCGCTTCGGCCGCCGGGGGCGGCGCTGGAGTGTCAACGGCGATGTCCTCGGCATCTTCGCCTTCTTCGATGATGACGGCGATCGGGGTGTTGACCAGAACCCCTTCGGTGCCTTCGGGGATAAGGATTTTGCCGAGGATGCCCTCATCGACGGCCTCGATCTCCATGGTCGCCTTGTCGGTCTCGATTTCGGCCAGCAGGTCGCCGCTGGCGACGGCGTCGCCCTCGGCCTTGACCCATTTGGCGAGTTTGCCCTCGGTCATGGTCGGCGACAACGCTGGCATCAGGATTTGCGTGCCCATATGCTAAGCCTCCACCAGGATGTCGGTGTAAAGCTCGGACGGGTCCGGTTCCTCACTGGCCTGCGCGAATTCGGCGGCCGCCGTGACGATAGCCTTGATATCCTTGTCGATGTCCTTGAGCGTCGCCTCATCGGCGGTTTTGGCGGCAATCAGCTTGTCACGCAGATTGTCGATGGGGTCGCTTTCCTTGCGCACCTTGGAGACTTCTTCCTTGTCCCGGTACTTGGCCGGGTCGGACATGGAATGGCCGCGATAGCGATAGGTCTTCATTTCCAGAATATAGGGGCCAAGACCGGCGCGGCATCTTTCCGCCGCCTCTTCCGCCGCCGCCTTGACCGCCAGGATGTCCATGCCGTCAACCTGGGCGCCGGGAATGCCGAATGAGGCGCCGCGCTGGTAAAGCTCGGTGGTCGCCGATGCGCGTTCGATAGAAGTGCCCATGCCGTAGCGGTTGTTCTCGATGACGTAGATCACCGGCAGCTTCCACAGTTCCGCCATGTTGAAGGATTCATAGATCTGGCCCTGGTTGATGGCACCGTCGCCGCAGTAGGCGTGGCTGATGCCGCCGTCGTTTTTGTATTGGTGGGCGAACGCCAGCCCGGTGCCGAGCGGGATCTGGGCGCCGACAATGCCGTGACCGCCGTAGAAATTCTTTTCGCGGCTGAACATGTGCATAGAGCCGCCCTTGCCCTTGGAATAGCCGCCGCGGCGGCCGGTCAGTTCCGCCATCACGCCCTTGGGGTCCATGTCGCAGGCCAGCATATGACCATGGTCGCGATAGGACGTGATTACCGAATCCTGCTTGTTGGCCGCCGCCATCATGCCGACGACGACCGCTTCCTGGCCGATATAGAGGTGACAAAAACCGCCGATCAGGCCCATGCCGTAAAGCTGCCCGGCCTTTTCCTCGAACCGGCGGATCAGCAGCATCTGGCGGTAGTACCGCAGCAGATCGTCTGCGCTGACGCCGGATGATGGGGATTTGGAATTTTTGGCCGCGGTTTTTTTGCGTTTCGGCGCAGCCTTAGTGGTTTTCGCGGTCTTCGCCATTGGTGTTTCTCCCGGATGCCGCATTTCACCAAGGCGTTTGAGCGGGGCCTAAGCGCGGGCAATCTCAAGAGGCCAGCGTAATCCAGCCTCCCCCGATTTTCAAGCAAACAGGATTGCGAAAAGCCATTGAAATGGCGAACAAAATTACGCTTAACCGGCAATCAGTTAAGGAAAATTGCGGAATAGAAGCGGCGGCGGCCTAGAGCAAATCCCGAGCGGATGGTTACATCCGCGACGACGAATTTGCTCCTAAAACAAAGGCGTAGAGCATTTTGGGTGAACGCAAGTGAACCGGAAATGCTCTACGCGACGCTTCGGGCCGCGGATTCCAGATAGACCTGGCGTTCATCCAGCAGCCAGGGCCACAGTCAACCGGTGGTGCAGATCAGTTTGTCCAGGCTCGGTTCA
>DASCOC010000047.1:0-4612 GCA_036011805.1 Rhodospirillales bacterium | reverse complement strand
GGTCTTGGGCCGCCGGTGATCTTGCCGCTTTCGGGGGCGAACCCGGCCTTGTGGGTTGTGGCCCTCTTCTTTCCTGTTGGGGGCCAGGAAATTCTAGCTTGTGGGAATGAGGGGACCCTGGTTACTTGGAGTTTGGATTCACCCGCTTGCTAGTGGGCGCATTCGGACTTTGGATATTTTCAATAACCATCGCGGCGATTTGCCCAAATGTATGCCAGGAAACATTATGAACCAGCTTAAGCTCGGAATCCCTAAGGGAAGTCTCGAATCCGCCACGGTGGACCTCTTCGCTCAGGCCGGATGGACTATCCGGTTCCGGTCGCGCAACTATTTCCCTTCCATCGACGACGACGAGATCACCTGCTCGCTAATCCGTTCCCAGGAGATGGGACCCTATGTGGTCGGTGGGACCATGGACGTGGGGCTCTGCGGCATAGATTGGATCCATGAAACCCAGGCAGACGTCGAAGTGGTCTGCGACCTGGTCTATTCCAAGGCTTCCGACCAGGCCTGCCGCTGGGTGCTGGTAGTGGAACGGGACAGCCCGGTCCAGAAGGTCGAGGATCTGGAAGGCAAGATCGTTTCCACCGAGCTGGTGGGCTATACCAAACGCTACCTGGAAGAGCGCGGCGTCAACGCCACGGTCGAGTTCTCCTGGGGGGCCACCGAGGCCAAGGTTGTCGAAGGCCTTGCCGATGCCGCAGTTGAAATCACCGAGACCGGAACCACCATCAAAGCCCATGGACTGCGCATCGTTTGTGATCTGTTACACACGCACACGGTCCTCGTCGCCAACAAGGACGCGCTCACCGATCCTTGGAAGAAGGCCAAGATCGACCAGATCGCCTTGATGCTGCAAAGCGCTTTAGCCGCCCGTCACCGAGTGCTCTTGAAGATGAATGCGCCAACCGAGGCTCTGGACAAAGTTACCAAGCTGTTGCCCAGCCTGCATGCCCCGACGGTCAACCACCTGACCGATTCCGCCTGGGTTGCCATTGAAACCGTGGTCGAGCGCCGCGAAGTCCGCGACCTCATCCCCAAGCTTCGCACCGCCGGTGCCGAGGGTATCCTGGAACTGGACCTGAAGAACGTCTCTTAAGTTTCGGACTCTTAACGGCGAACCACACTGTGGGCAGGCCGTTTTATGTCCACTCGACCCGGTAACGGCAAGGATATTTTGGGAAAAAAACAGGACATTTCGGGACATTTCGGGACATTTGTATGGGGATTATTCCATAATACTGTGGGTGCTGAGACGGTGCGGTGACGATCCTTTGTCCCTCCTGTCTATCCAAGCCGTTTTGCCGTCTGCACGGTGGTTTCTAGACGATTGAGAAATTCCGAACGGTCGGATTTGCTGAACGGTTTTGGGCCGCCGGTGATCTCTCCGCTTTCGCGTAAACCCTGCATCAATTCGCGGTTCGCCAGCGCCATGCCGATGCCGTCGTCCGTAAACGGTTCGCCATTGGGTTTGATGGCCAGCGCGCCCCGTTCCAAACACCTGGCCGCCAACGGGATGTCGTTGGTGATGCAGATGTCGGCTTTTTGAATATGCTCCGCGATCCAGTCGTCGTCGGCGTCCGGTCCTTGATCGACAATCACCAGTTCCACCAAGGCGCTTTGGCTGGGGCGAATGCCGCCATCGCTGACCATATAGGTTTTAAGATCATGGCGGGTGGCGACGTGCACGGTTTCATCCTTGACCGGACAGGCATCCGCATCGACGTAAATGTCTATCACTTAACGCCAGATGCCCCGGGCATCGAAGACGGTCTTGCCCGCAAGCCGATCTTGATCCACTTCCTTGAAAGCCTTGTGGTCAACCAGCAGGACGACGATATCGGCGCCGTTGAGGGCGTCGTCGAGGCTGGTCAGGGTGACGCCCCCGATTCCGCCATCGAGGTCGTCCAATTCATGCGGCAGGGCATTGATATGAGGTTCGACCGCCAGCACCTTATGGCCGCCTTGGCTCAAATCCTGGATCACGGTAATGGCGGGACTTTGGCGCAGGTCGTCGATATCGGCTTTGTAGGCAAGTCCCAGGCAGGCGATCACCGGGGATGCCATTTCCGCGGCAGCCGACAGGATTTGCCCGGACAGGTGATGGGGCTTGGCGTCGTTGACCTGGCGTGCGGCCTGGATCAAACCGCTGTCATCCGGCGCCGAGTCGACGATGAACCAGGGGTCGACGGCGATGCAATGGCCGCCGACGCCGGGGCCGGGTTGCAGGATGTTGACGCGCGGGTGGTGGTTGGCAAGCCGGACGGCCTCCCACGGATCAATGCCGAGCTTGTCGGAGATGACGGAAAGCTCATTGGCGAAGGCGATATTGACGTCCCGATAGGCGTTTTCCGCCAACTTCACCAATTCCGCCGTCGCCGCCGTGGTTAGCAAACATTGCCCCTCGACGGCGATGGCATACAGCGCCGCCGTGCGTTCCCCGCATGCAGGCGTCAGCCCGCCGATGACCCGGTCGTTTTTGGTCAGCTCGGCGATGACGCGGCCAGGCAGCACCCGTTCCGGACTATGGGCGATGTGGATGTCGGGGACTTCATTGTCATGGGGAAAAGACAATTCCGGGCATAATTCCGCTAGCCGCACGGATACGGCTTCGGTGGCGCCGACGGGCACCGTTGATTCGACCACGATCAAATCACCGGCCTTCAACACCGGGCCTAAGCTTTCGGCCGCCGCCATCAGGTAGCCGAGATCGGGCTTATGGTCTTCGTCGGTGAATGGTGTCGGCACGGCGATGATAAAGGCGTCCGCCGTTTGCGGTTCGGTAGCGGCGCGGAGCGAGCCATTGGAAACCGCGTCCTGGACAATCTTGTCCAGGTCCGGCTCGACAATATGAACCTGGCCACGGTTGATCATATCGACGACGTCGGCATTGGTATCGATGCCGACGACATTGAGGCCCCGGTTGGCGAAGATCGCCGCCGTCGGCAGCCCGACATAGCCGAGCCCGATCACCGCAAGCGTTTTGAATTCCTGCTTAGCCACGGGACAACTCCTCGACGATACGGCCCGCCGCCTTACCGTCGCCATAGGGGTTATGGGCGCGGCTCATGGCGTCAAAGGCGCCTGCGTCATCCAGCAGACGTTCGCATTCGCTGACGATGGTGGCTGCATTGGCGCCGACCAACTTGACCGTGCCGGCATCGACGGCTTCCGGGCGTTCGGTAACGTCGCGCATGACCAGGACCGGCTTGCCCAGCGACGGCGCCTCTTCCTGGATGCCGCCTGAATCGGTGAGAATGAAATAGGCCCGGCCCATCAGGTAAACGAACGGCAGATAATCCAGGGGCTCCATCAGGTGGATGTTGGCATGACCACCCAGGGTCCGGTGCACCGGCTCTTTGACGTTGGGATTGAGATGAACGGGGTAGACGATTTCAACGTCGTCGCGCTTGGCCAGGTCGCCCAGCGCGGCGCAGATGGCCTCAAACCCGGCGCCGAAGTTTTCCCGCCGGTGGCCGGTAACCAGGACCATCTTGCGATCCGTATCCAGGGACTTGAACAAGTCCGCTTGTTCCTGGGCCAGGTCATCGTCGTCCTTAAGCCGGCTCATTACCGACAACAAGGCGTCGATCACGGTGTTGCCGGTAACGGTAATGCGGCCTTCGGGCACGCCCTCGGCGATCAAATTGGCGCGCGCGGTTTCGGTGGGCGCGAAAAGCATATCGGCGATGGCGTCGGTCAACTTGCGGTTCATTTCTTCCGGGTAGGGGGCGTAGGCGTCGCCGGTGCGTAGCCCGGCCTCGACATGGCCGACGGGAATTTTTTGATAATAGGCGGCCAACGAGGCTGCGAACGTGGTCGTGGTGTCGCCATGAACCAAAACTCGGTCGGGCTTGAAATCGTCCAACACGCCGATCATGCCGGTGAGTACGGTTTGCGTTATGTGAGCCAGATCCTGGCCGTCGCGCATGATGTCGAGATCGTAATCCGGTGTAATCGCAAACAGGTCCAGCACCTGGTCCAGCATGGCGCGGTGTTGGGCGGTGACGCAGACACCGCTTTCGATGTCCGCGGCCTCAGCCAACGCTTGGATGACAGGGGCCATCTTGATGGCCTCCGGTCGGGTTCCGAAAACACTCAATACTCGCATAGCGATTTGTAATTCCAATTAAATATACAGGTGATTGGATATAGGGCGCGGCCCTATTTCGCAAGAACGGCTTTGTCTTGGCGGGGGGAATGATTACAGTAGGCGCCATGAACCCATCAGCCATTTCAAGATTTCACCTTGCTGCCGCCGGCGTCGTCATGGCGCTGGCTGTTTCGGTTGGGCCCGCGGCCGCTGAATTGTCGCCGCACCGGGCCATCTATTCGTTGTCCCTGGGTGAGACTCAGGAACCGGGCCAATTTCTCGGTGTTGGCGGGGCCGTAAAGACGACCCTGGAAAAGACGTGTGACGCCTGGATTACGGCGGAACAGGTCAGTATGAATGTAACCACCCAGACCGGCGACAGCCTAAAACAGAAACTCGCCTATACCGGATGGGAATCCCTGGATGGCAAGCGATACCGTTTTGTGGCGCGTTCCGTCACCAATGGGGATGATAAAAAGTATAAGGGTATCGCCCACGCCGATTCGAAAAAATCCGGCG
>DASCOC010000046.1:0-6912 GCA_036011805.1 Rhodospirillales bacterium | reverse complement strand
GTCGTTTTATTACTATTCGAAGGTCGCCAAATCTTTCTACCGGGCCAAGAACCCGCCAAATGTGAAAAGCTATTGGCTAGGGTTTCGGGTGTTGAGGGAGCTGGACTAGAGCAAATCCCGAGCAAATGGACTCATTTGCGACGACGAATTTGCGGTTAAAACAATAGCAAATCCCGAGCAAATGGACTCATTTGCGACGACGAATTTGCGGTTAAAAAAACCCCCCGCCTCTACGACGTCTTTATTTCTTGCCGCCGCGGGTGAGCTTGTCAATTTGCTGCTGCATCTGTTCAAGCTGGCCACGCAGTTCATCCAATTGGCTGCCGGATTCGGATTCGTCTTCCGGCTCGGGCGCCGGGCCGGGGCTTGAAGGGGCGCTGTTATCCTTGGTCTTTTTTTTGCCATCCGTGCCGGGAAAGAACGGCATGAACATCTTCATCGTCTCTTCGAACATGGCGACATTCTTTTTACCCATTTCCTCGAACTGGTTCATGGGGTTGAGATCACCAAGCGTATTTTGCATATAGTCGCGCATCTGTTCTTGATTCTGCGCGAACGCCTGCATGGAATTTTCCAGATAGTTGGGCACCACCGATTCCAAACTGTCGCCGTAGAAACTGATGAGATGACGCAGAAAACTGATCGGCAGCAGGTTTTGGCCCTTGCCTTCTTCCTCGACGATAATGTGGGTCAGAATCTGGCGGGTGATGTCTTCACCGGATTTTGCGTCATAAACGACAAAGTCGGTACCCTCTTTCACCATCTGGGCGAGATAGTCGAGGGTGACATAACTGCTGGTCTGCGTATTGTAGAGCCGCCGGTTGGCGTATTTCTTGATCGTTATCGGCGGCGTCTCGGCTTTTTCTTCTTCACTCATCGCAATCAGGCTCATCCATCCAAGGGAGCAGGAACCTAGCGCGAAAAATGCTGCACTGCAATGAAATGTTCCCCACTCGCTTCCCCCCCCGGCTATAATCATGGCTATAATCGCCGAGAGATTTTAGGAAACACAAAGGATCACATCATGTCAGAGCCCCCCGACCTGGATGCCCTGGCGAAACAGTACCTGGATCTCTGGCAACAACAATTGGGCGGCATCTCCAAAGACCAACAGACCGCCGAGATCATGGCCCAGACCATGGAATTGATGAACGCGGGCGCTTCGGCTTTCGCAACCATGGCAACGCAGAACCAAGGCAACGCCGATGCAGACGCCTCCTCATCTCCCTCAACCGCAGCCGGTGGCGCTACACCTGGCGCTCCAGACCCTGACCTGGCTGAGCTCGCTCGGCGCCTTGAGCGGATTGAAAAGCGGCTCGATATCCTGGAGGCCGGAACTCCAAAAAGCCGCCGCAAACCTGGAAAAAAACCTCGAAAAGGTTGAGCTTCCGGCATTTTCCGCCGCCGTGGATGCCGAAGCCCGGTCCCGGCTGATCGCTTTCTCCGATGGCGTCAACCGCTACGGCCATCTTCCGCGCCCGCCGCGTCCCCCGGAGCCGCCCGTGTTCTGGCGCGATGGCGCGACGCGGGTGCTGGATTACGGCACCGGTGATCCATCCGCCATGCCGGTCCTGGTGGTACCTTCGTTGATCAACCGCGGCTATATCCTCGACCTGACCGAACAACAGAGCCTGATGCGGTATTTGGCTTCCGTGGGCTTGAGGCCCTTCCTGGTCGATTGGGGAATGCCGGGGCCGGAAGAACAAAATTTCGATCTCACCAACTATATCTGCTGGCGGCTGGAACCGGTCGCCGATGAAATTTTCGACGCCACCGGCCAGGCGCCGGCGTTATTGGGCTATTGCATGGGCGGCCTGCTGACCCTGGCCCTGGCGCACCGGCGCCCTGACCGGGCGGCGGCGTTGGCGTTTTTGGCAACGCCCTGGGATTTTCACGCCGGACCCAAAGCCCCGATCCGGATGCTCGAAGCGATGGCGCCGGGAATAAGCGCCATGATCGATCAATTGGGGGCATTGCCGGTAGACGTCCTGCAGGCCTTGTTCTCAAGCCTCGATCCTTATTTGACGACCGATAAATTCCGCCGTTTTTCAGCCCTCGATGAAAACTCGGACAAGGCCCGGAAATTTATCGCGTTGGAGGATTGGCTCAATGACGGCGTTCCCCTGGTCGGGCCGGTGGCCCGGGAATGCCTGATCGGCTGGTACGTGGACAACGCCCCGGCCAAGGGCGCATGGCGGGTCGATGGCGAGGCAGTGCTGCCGGAAACCATCACGGCGCCGTCCCTGGTGATTGTGCCCAAAGACGATCATATCGTGCCGCCTGGCTCCGCCGCCGCGCTTGCTGACGCCATCCCCGGGGCGATAAGTAAAATGCTGGCCGCCGGGCATATCGGCATGGTCGCCGGCGGCCGCGCCAAAACCATGCTCTATGAACCGCTAGGCCAATGGCTTTGCGAAAGCTTGACAAAAGTCAAACAACTGTAGACATAAAGGTGCTATCTTGATACTCCATCGCGGGCTACCAAATAACCAAGCAGGCCCCGACCCATAAAATACCAAATTCCCAGGCGCCCCCAATGGCCCTGGGCCGAAACCCATGTAGGAGGATACCCAATTATGACGGAAGTCGTCATCGCCGCCGCTGCACGCACCCCCGTAGGCGCCTTTTTAGGCGGCCTCAGTTCACTCCCCGCCCATTCCCTGGGCGAGGTTGCCATTGTCGAAGCGCTGAAACGCGCCGAGGTCGATCCCGGAGACGTCAGCGAAGTCATCATGGGCCAAATTCTAGCCGCCGGCGAAGGCCAGAACCCGGCCCGCCAAGCCGCCGTCGGCGCCGGAATTCCCGTTGAAAAAACCGCTTACGGCATCAATCAGCTTTGCGGATCGGGATTGCGTTCCGTGGCATTGGGTTTCCAGGCCATCAAGGTAGGCGACAGTTCCATCGTCGTCGCCGGCGGCCAGGAAAACATGAGCCAGGCGTCGCATTGCGTACATCTTCGCGACGGCACCAAAATGGGCTCCACCGAAATGGTCGATACCATGATTAAGGACGGCCTTTGGGACGCGTTTAACGGCTATCACATGGGCACCACGGCGGAAAACGTCGCCGAGAAGTGGCAATTGACCCGCGACGAGCAGGACGCCTTCGCCGCCCTGTCGCAAAACAAGGCCGAAGACGCCCAGAAAGCCGGTAAGTTCGCCGACGAAATCGTTCCGGTCACCATCAAGACCCGCAAGGGCGAGACCGTGGTTGATGCGGATGAATACCCGAAACACGGCACCACGGCTGAAGACTTAGGCAAATTACGCGCCGCCTTTGCCAAGGACGGCACCGTGACCGCCGGCAACGCATCCGGAATCAATGATGGCGCCGCGGCCGTGGTCCTGATGAGCGCCGAGGATGCCGAAAAACGGGGCATCACACCCCTCGCCCGGATCAAATCCTGGGCCACCGCCGGGGTTGACCCGGCGATCATGGGCACCGGCCCGATACCGGCCAGCCGCATGGCCCTGGAAAAGGCCGGCTGGACGACCGACGACCTTGACCTGATCGAAGCCAACGAAGCCTTCGCCGCCCAAGCCTGCGCCGTCAACAAGGACCTCGGCTGGGATACCGATAAGGTCAACGTCAATGGCGGCGCCATCGCCATCGGCCATCCCATCGGTGCATCGGGCGCCAGGATTCTGGTGACGTTGCTTTATGAAATGCAGAAACGTGAGGCTAAAAAGGGCTTGGCGACATTGTGCATCGGCGGCGGCATGGGCATCGCCATGTGCGTCGAGCGGGACTAAAAAGGGAGGAAACCATGACACGTATTGCACTCGTTACCGGGGGAACCCGGGGCATCGGCCGGGCGATTTCCCTGGCCCTGAAGGCAACCGGCGCAACGGTGGTCGCCAATTACGGCGGCAATGACGACGCCGCCAACGCCTTCAAGGACGAAACCGGGATTGATGTATATAAGTTCGATGTCGGCGATTTCGAGGCGTGTAAGGAAAACGTCGCCAAGATCGAAGCCGACGCAGGCCCCATCGACATCCTGGTCAACAACGCCGGCATTACCCGCGACAAACCGTTGCACAAGATGGACCCGGAACACTGGCGCGCCGTGATCGACACCAATCTTTCCAGCGCCTTCAACCTGACCCGCAACGTCATCGACGGCATGCGCGAGAGGGGTTTCGGGCGGATCATTTCGATCAGTTCCGTCAACGGCCAAAAAGGCCAATTCGGCCAATCCAATTATTCCGCCGCCAAGGCCGGCCTGATTGGGTTTACCAAGGCGGTGGCCCTGGAAACCGCGTCCAAGGGTATTACCGTCAACGCCATTGCGCCCGGCTATATCGCCACCGAAATGGTGAAGGCGGTGCCCGAAGATGTGCTCAACACCAAAATCCTGCCGTTCATTCCCACCGGCCGGTTGGGCGAGCCGGAAGAAATCGGCCGTTGCGTGGTGTTCCTGGCGTCGGACGACGCCGGCTTCATCACCGGCTCGATGCTGACCGCCAACGGCGGCCAGTACATGGCCTAAGCCAAAGGCGCATAAACGATCCAAGACCCCTTGCGGCGGCCGGCTGATTTGGTGGTGCCTACATTTCCATCATTTCAGCGACTTCAAGGGTGCCGCGTCTCGCCGGTCATATCGCCTACTGGTTCGCGTGGCGGGGTTTCAATCCCGACGCGCCGGTGTACGGAAACTGACGGGATCAGCAAAGGGTGCGGTTTAGGGATCCTGAGGCAGTGCAAATGATTTGTGTTCTGCAATTTCCGCTTCACTGAGCCCACTCAGTTCATGGGGAAAGACCAGCCATTTATCCGTCGTTTGGACATAATAGTCCGGTTCGAAATCAACAGTGCGCATTGTCGGTTTGTAATAGACCGTCGCGACCTTGATGACACCCGGCGTGTTCGCCCGGGAAAGATTCTTAATGGCTTCGATGACGGCATTCACACTACGGCCGCTATCGAACGTATCGTCGACGATCAGCAGTCGATCGTCGGCGTTTACGTTCTCAATAATGTAGTGAAGGCCGTGGACCCGAATGGTGTCGCCTTGGTCGTTAATCCCTTTATAGGAAGACGTGCGGATAGCGATATGGTCGCTCGGCACACCGCGATAGTCTAGAAGCTCCTGAACCGCAATCCCGATGGGGGTGCCGCCACGCCAAATCCCGACGATGTAATTCGGACGAAAGCCATCATCCAGAATCTGGTGCGCGAGCCGGTATGAATCCTCCAACAGCTCCTGCGCCCCGATAAAAATTTTATCGATCATCACTTATCCAAATGCGTAGTGAAGCACGCCCAGACACGCGACCAGCAAGACCGCAGGATTTGCTTCGGCCATCCGCCCACTCGCGACTTTGGCGGTGGCATAGGTGATGAAGCCAATGGCAATCCCATTGGCAATTGAGAATGTGAGCGGCATCAAGATGGCGGCAAGAACGGCTGGGGCATATTCGGAAACGTCATCCCAATCGATATCCAGCATATTCCGCATAAAATGCGTGGACACGAACACCAAGGCGGCGCCCGTCGCGTATGCCGGAATGCTCTGCGCCAGCGGCGCAAACCACAGACAGAGAAGAAAAAGAATAGCGACGACGACGGCCGTTAGGCCGGTGCGTCCGCCTTCTTTAATGCCCGCGGCGCTTTCGATATAGGACGTCGTATTAGAGGTGCCGAATAATGCGCCGACGATGGTGGCGACGGAGTCGCTGATGACGGCACGGCCAATATTCTCGATCTTTCCATCGGGGCCAATTTTTCCGGAAATATTGGCAACGCTGGTGAGCGTGCCGGCGGTATCAAAAAAATCGACAAACAACAGCGTGAACACAACGCCGATGAGTGCCGCCGTCAAAGCGCTCGCAATATCCAATTTGAACAACGTCGGCTCGATACTTGGAACCGATCCGATGATCCCGGCAAAGTCGGAAATCCCCGCAACCCAGCCAACAATACTGATCGCAAGAATTCCAATGACGATCCCGCCGGGAACGCGCATTTTTTCCAAAACGATCATCATGGCGAACCCGATCAGGAACAGAATGACCGGAAGGCTGGTGAATTCGCCCAATCCGACCAGTGTTGCCGGGTTATCCACCACCACCCCGGCATTTTTTAGTCCGATGATGGCGAGGAACATGCCGATGCCCGCACCAATACCCAGTTTCAAGGATTTCGGTATCGAATTGATCACCCATTCTCGCAATCCCGTGAGGCTAAGCAGAAGAAACAGCAAACCACTAACAAAGACGGCCCCCAAGGCCACTTCCCAGGGTTGTTTCATTCCCAGCACGATCCCGAAAGTGACAAATGCGTTTAGCCCCATCCCCGGGGCCAGGGCGACCGGCCAGTTGGCCCACGCGCCCATGATCATTGTCCCGATGACGGCGGCGGCGATGGTCGCAACAAATACCGCGCCGAAATCCATTCCGCCCTTGGACAAAATTGCCGGGTTGACCACGATGATGTAGGCCATGGTCAAAAAGGTGGCGAGGCCCGCCAACACCTCGGTTCGAATAGTGCTGCCCTTGGTGGATACTTTGAAATACTGATCGAGCCAATTCATGTGAAGCCTCCCCCTTCTGATAAATATGTGCGCCAGGTAGGAATAGGACTGGTATTCGAGCTTTCCCCGCCCCCTGAAGCGCCCCCGCAACGTATCGACGTATCGACGTTAGCGATTCCGTTTTAGTTTGGAAAAGGAAAAATGAATTTAGCATCCCTAACAAGGATACTCTTACAAATGATGTCTGCTTTGCCCCCGAAAGCGGACATTTTGAGGGTAGTCGCAAAGAGTCCGCTTTTGACCCAAAGCAGATGGGGTGGATGGCTCCCGCTCCCGGCATCGCAATGTGCCAAAGTGTGGTTGTCATTATGCAACCACGAGCAAAAGGAGCCATCCGCCATGAATGTTACCACTGTCGGCCTCGATCTGGCCAAGAA
>DASCOC010000045.1:0-11367 GCA_036011805.1 Rhodospirillales bacterium | reverse complement strand
AGCTGTGCGACGCGTTGATCCATCTGATCAAGTTTCCCAATGTCCGCTTTTCCAAACTGGCCAGCATTATTCCCGGCCCCGATTTTCCCTCCGGTGGAGTCCTGGTCGAACCCAAGAGCAGCATCGTCGAGGCCTACAGCACCGGGCGCGGCGGTTTCCGGCTGCGCGCCAAGTGGGAAAAAGAAAAACTGCCGCGCGGGATGTATCAGGTCATCATCACCGAAATTCCCTATCAGGTTCAGAAGTCGCGGCTGATTGAGAAAATCGCCGAACTGGTGATCACCAAGAAGCTCCCGATTCTTGCCGATATTCGCGACGAATCATCGGATACCATCCGCATCGTACTGGAACCTAAAAGCCGCACCACCGAAGCCGACATGCTGATGGAACAGCTGTTTCGCCAGACCGAGCTGGAAACCCGGTTCTCCCTCAACATGAACGTTCTCGACGCTTCCAACACGCCCCGCGTCATGAACCTGCGCGAAGCCCTGGCGGCTTTTCTCGATCACCGCCATGACGTCCTGGTTCGGTGTTCCAAGTATCGGCTGGCAAAAATAGAACACCGGCTGGAAATCCTCGAAGGGTTGCTGATCGCTTACCTGAACCTGGATAAGATCATCAAGATCATCCGCACCCAGGATGAACCGAAGCCGAAATTAATGAAGGCCTTCAAGCTGACCGATGTCCAGGCCGAGGCGATTTTGAATATGCGCCTGCGCCAGTTGCGGAAGCTCGAAGAACGCGAAATTCAAACCGAACACGGGGACCTGACCAAGGAAGGGAAATCCATTCGCGGCTTGCTTCGCGACAAGGACCGCCGCTGGAAGGCAATCGCCAAGGAAATCGCCGAAATCAAAAAACAGTTTTCCAGTAAAACCCTTCTCGGCAAGCGTCGCACCAAAATCGGCAAACCGCCGACGGCGGTCGTGGTGCCGCTGGAGGCGATGATCGAAAAGGAACCGATCACCGTGGTGGCTTCCGACAAAGGCTGGATCCGCGCCCACAAGGGCCATGTTACCGAGCCCTCGGAGCTGAAATACAAGGAAGGCGACCGCGGCCGTTTCGTGCTGCCGGCGGAAACCACCGACAAGCTGGTGATCTTCGCCACCAACGGGCGTTTCTATACGCTCGGCTGCGACAAGCTTCCCGGCGGCCGTGGCCATGGCGAGCCGTTGCGGTTGATGATCGACCTGACCGAAGGCCATGACACCGTCGCCATGTTCATTCATACGCCGGCAACGCAACCGGATGCCGGGCCGGAATCCAGAAAAGAGCGCAGCCTGGTGGTCGCCTCGGAAACCGGGCGCGGGTTCATTGTCGAGGAAGACGCCCTCATCGCCCAAACCCGCAACGGCAAACAGGTGCTCAACTTAGGCGGTGGCGAAGAGGCCAAAGCCGCCATCGTCATCGGCGCACAAGCCGATCACTTAGCCATCCTCGGCGCCAACAGGAAGCTGTTGATTATCCCCTTAGGCGAACTGCCGGAGATGACCCGGGGCCGCGGCGTTATCCTGCAGCGTTACGCCAAGGGCGGGCTTGCCGACATCACCACGCTGAACGCCAAGGAAGGGCTGACCTGGCAAGCCGGCCAGCAGGGAACCCGCACCGAAGCCGATATCAAGCGCTGGATCGGCAAACGCGCCCAAGCCGGCTTGGTCGTGCCCAAGGGCTTTGCGCGGGCCAATAAGTTTTAAGTGAAGCCGGCGCGGCGTCAGTGGATATTCGGCAGGATGGCCACGGTGTCGCCGTCATTTACCCGTATTCCGGCCCAGTCCTCGGGCACCGTGTGGGTGATGCCATTCAGTATCAATATTCGGCATTCATCGAATGGCACACTTGAAAGCTCGGCAATTTCCCGGGCCGATGAATTATCCGGGACCTCGATCTCCGCGGCGTAGCCTTCGGATCCTTTGGGCAGAAATTTTCTAAAATTACCCCACAGTTTTATCGTTATCCGCATGGGGAATCGTTAGTACTTAAACGGTAGGATTCTGGCGTTCCAGAACGATTGTTCGCCCAGGTGCGACCACGATAGGGCCTTGGACCGGAATTTCTTAAAATCGTCGTAGATTTTTCGGGTGATGGCATCGCCGCCGGTGCCCAAAGCGGCGACCACCTCGCCGGAAGCCTCGCCGATGGCTTTCAGGGTGCCGTCGGTGAAGCGGCGCATGTCGACCCGGTGTTGCTGGCGAAGGGTGAACAGCGCATCGGCATTGCGGGCGCTGTATTCGGCCCGGGAAATAGCGTTTTCGGCGGCCATGGCCTGGGAAACCACGGCCTTGAGACCGTCGTCGAGGCTGTCCCAAACCTTCAAATTGATACCGGCGGATAGCGCCGTTCCCGGTTCGTGAAAGCCGGGATAATAGTAATATTTAGCGACCTTGTGAAAACCGAGCGCCAGATCGTTCCATGGCCCCGCCCACTCGGTGGCGTCGATGGCACCGGATTGAAGCGCCGGAAATATCTTCACCCCGGCCAACGGCACCGGCACCGCCCCGATCTTCTTCAAGACCTCGCCACCCAGTCCAGGCATCCGGATTTTCAATCCGCTGAAGTCATTGATGCCATTGATTTGTTTATTGAACCACCCCCCCAGCTGGGCGCCCGTATTGCCGACCTGGAAGGGCTTGATATTGAACCCGGCGGACAGTTCATCCCACAATTCCTGGCCGCCACCGTGATAAATCCAGGCCGATATCTCCCCCGCCGTCAAACCGTAAGGGACGGCGGCGAAAAAATTAAAGGCGCGCGAACGGTTCTGCCAATAATGTTCGAAGGCGTGGTACAGGTCGGCGGCGCCCCCGGAAACCGCGTCAAAGGATTCGAACGGCGGCACCAATTCACCGGCGGCATGAACCTTAACCTCCAAGCGCCCGGCGCTCATCCGGGAGATGGCGTCGGCCAGACGCTGGGCGCCGGTGCCGAGACCGGGGAAGTCGCGGGGCCAGGTGGTGACCATTTTCAACCGCCTGAGACCTTGTGATAGCGCCGGCGCAGGCAACGCCGACGCGCCGGCGGCCAAAGTCATTCCCTGGGCCGTTCGGGTCAGGAACCGGCGCCGCTTCACACCTTAAGACTTTCCGGTAAAATATTAAAAAACAAAGAGAAAAGGCTAATCAATATTATTGTTCCCCCTGGATGTGCCATCCCTCGGGCGATAGCGTTTCCATCGGTTGGAATTTCGACTTATAGGACATTTTTGAACAATCGGCGATCCAGAACCCCAGGTACACGTACTCCAAACCAAGGGCACGGGCCTTGTCGATCATCCATAAAACCATCAGGGTGCCCAAGCTGTCCCGATGCCGTTGCGGGTCAAAAAAACTGTAAACCGCTGACAGGCCGTTATCGACCCGGTCCATGAGACAGGCGGCCAACAGAGTTTGATCCTGGTCGCGGAATTCCACCAAGGAGGATTCCACCGGCGTGTCCTCGATTAACGCCTGATAGTCCCTGAAATCCATTTTCGCCATATCGCCGTGGCTATGCCTTGATTCCTGATAGGCGGCAAAGATATCGAATTGCTCTTGGCTGGCGATGGGTGTTTGTTCCAAAATCTCAAGGCTATCGTTGCGGTTTAAGATTCGGCGCTGCGAGCGGGACGGCTCAAACCGGCGGGCCAGAATTCTCACGGCCTTGCAGGCTTGGCAGCTCGGACAGGCGGGCGCATAGGCGATATTGTGACTGCGCCGGAACCCGGCCTCGGACAGCCCATCGTGCAACGCCACCGCGTCCCGGCCCAATAATTCGGTAACCACGCGGCGCTCAATCCGGTCCGGCATATAGGGGCACGGAAGCGGCGCCGTGGCGAAGAAAAACCGGGTGTCGTGAATAGGTTGATGCTTCATGGTCAGTGGACTCTTTGGCGGTCTAGGAGCATGCGCCTATTTTACCCTAGTCCCCGACGTCAGCCAACCGGCGGTTATTTTGCCTGTTCGAGCTGTTGTTTTCTAAGCGCATCCAGCCCCGGCAGGGAGGGTCTTGCATCGTCTTGGCGGAGGTCCAGGGTCTGGGCCTTGGGCTTGCTCTCTTTCTTAAACCCCGGAAGTTCCAGCCCGACACCCGGTTTCGTCTTAAGCGTCGACGGCTTCGCCGGCTTTTTCAGGCCTTGTCCGGCCTGACGTTTCCTAATGTTTTCCAATCCCGGCAGAGAAAGTGATTCCTCTTCGAGCTTGATGACTTTGGTTTTGTGTGCGTCGCAGTGGGACAATATTTTACTTTGAAGGAAATTGGAATCTCCACCCATAAAATTTCTGTTTTTATTTATCCTTCCAATCCCCATGTACAGGCCAGATAGCTGATGGGTTTTTCCTTATATTCAAGAATGGGTTCACTCGAGGTGTCATTCGACTCTGAAAAATACCGCCAAGCCCTGGGGCGATTCGCCACAGGGGTAACCATTGTCACCGGATTGGCCTCCGAAGACCAACCGGTGGGGGTGACCGTCAATGCGTTCGCCTCTGTATCCCTAGACCCGCCGATGGTCCTGATCTGCCTGGCCAACGAGACCGGAAGCCTGGAAGCGTTTACCAAGGGCGATCGATTCGCCGTTAATATCCTTGACCATAGCCAGCGGGAACTTTCCGAATCCTTCGCCGGGCCTCAGGAACACAAATTCAAGAACCAATCCTATGAGACCTGGGACAGCGACTGCCCGATCCTGCCCGGATGCTTGGTCAATCTTGAATGCACCCGCATTAACGTCATTGAAGGCGGCGACCATGCCATCGTCCTCGGCCGCGTTGATCGCATTGAGCAGGCCGCCGACGGGCAGCCATTGTTGTTTTTCAAAAGCGCCTATGGCCGCCTCGGGGATGACTAGCCCCCAACCCGCCGATCCGCCCCGCCCGGGGGCGCCCATCTTAAGAGCGCTGGCGGCCCAGGCCGTGGCCGGAATTGTAGTGTTCGTCGGTTGGCAAATTCTTGCCGGCGGCATTGATGCCCCCGCCATCAGTCTATTGGCGGTGCAGGGGGTTTTAGCGGCAATCCTGGGCCACTTTTTTGGTCTTGGGCGGTGGTGGCTGCCAATCAATGTGCTATTGCCGCCTGGCATCGTCATGGCCTTAGTTTGGCGGCTTCCGGCCTGGGTCTACTTGATTGCGTTCCTGGGATTATTGGGCGTTTTCTGGAACAGTGTGCGCGGCGGGGTGCCGCTCTATCTAAGCTACCGCAGGACCAAGGACGCCATCGCCGGGATGCTTGCCGAAAATGGCGTCTTCCGGTTCGCCGATCTCGGCTGTGGGCTCGGTGGGCCGGTCATCAGCCTTGCCCAGGCGCGCCCCGAAGGCCGGTTTGTAGGCTTTGAGACGGCGCCGCTGCTATTTGCCGTTGCCAGGCTCCGGCTCGGATTTCAGGGCGCCGGCAACGCCGACATACGGTTCGCCGATATCTGGTCCGTGGATTTAGGCGATTTCGACGTCGTTTATTGCTTCTTGTCGCCGCTGCCGATGCCGGCGCTCTACGACAAAGCCCGCCGGGAAATGCGCCCCGGCAGCCTGTTGATCTCCAACAGCTTCGTGGTCCCAGACCATCCCGCCGATGAAATCGTCAGCGTCGAAGACGGCCGCCAAACCCAACTCCATCTATGGCGAATGGGGGAAAAGGGAGAAGGGGGCTAACCGCCCGAGTCCAACGAGGTGGCACTCAGAAGCCGGGTCGGGAACCCGGCGCTCACCAGCGCCTCAATGATTTCGCCGACATGCGACGTATCGATGGTTTCGATGACGACATCGATTTCCGTCTGTTTCACCGGAATGTCGTAGAACAGCCGTTGGTGAAAAACCTCGACGATATTGCCGCCGCTGTCACCGATCATACCCGAGACCTTGGACAGGGCCCCCGGGATATCGGAAATTTCGATGCGCAAACGAACCAACCGGCCTTCGCGGACAAGGCCGCGCATCAGTACCGATGACAACAAGCGCGAATCGATGTTGCCGCCGGAAACCATCAGGCCGACGGTTTTGCCCTTGAACCGGTCTTTGTTTTCCATCACCGCCGCCAACGACGCCGCGCCGGCGCCCTCGGTGACCAGCCGCTGGATTTCCAGGTAGGTCTGCACCGCCGATTCCAGCGCCGCTTCACCGACCAGGATGATGTCCGACACCAATTCGGCGATCAGCGGCTTGGTTAATTCGCCGGGTTCCTTGACGGCGATGCCCTCGGCCAGGGTTGCCTTGTTGCCGGAAGGGGCAGGGGGGCCACCGGCAAGCGCCTGAGACATGGACGGGTATAATTCGGCCTCGACGCCGATAATCTCCAGATTCGGCTTTAAGGCCTTGGCCGCCACCGCCGATCCAGCCAACAGGCCGCCGCCGCCGACCGGTACCACCAACGCGTCCAGGTCCGGGGCGTCACTCAACAGTTCCAGCCCCACGGTGCCCTGGCCGGCGATGATTTTTTCGTCATCATAGGGATGCACGAACACCTGGCCCTGTTCCTCGCCCTGGCTGCGCGCCGCCTGGCGGGCTTCCGACAACCCGGCCCCCGCGAGTACGACCTTGGCGCCCAGCGCCTCGGTGCGCCCGACCTTGGTGAACGGCGTTCCCTCCGGCATGTAAATGGTTGCCGGAATGCCTAATTGACGGGCGTGATAGGCAACCCCTTGGGCATGATTGCCGGCCGACGCGGCAATGACGCCGGACTTCATTTCCTTTTCCGAAAGCCCCGACAATTTAATGAAGGCGCCCCGGGGCTTGAACGAGCCGGTGAGTTGCAAATTTTCCAGTTTGAGAACGATGTTAGCGCCACAAAGGTCCGACAACACACTGGAACGCAACGTCGGCGTTCTGACGATTTTACCTTCAAGCCGCTCGGCGGCGGCGCGGATATCATCGATGGATACGGTCATGGCATATCAGCGTTTCTGCGCACTCGGGGTCAACATCAGAACGTCGCCGAGGGTTTTCATGGCGGCGCGGGTCTGGCCCATGCGCCGATAGCGGCCGTCGCGCCATTCATTCAACAGATCTTTGTAATGATTGGACACCGGATTGCCGGACTGTCCGGTGGCGATGATAAAGCGAGACCGGCGCAGGTCTTCCAGGTCATAAACGGCACGATATCCAGGTCCGTGAATATCCTTGAACGGCCGTTCGGGGTTGTTGACGTGGCTGGCGCCGCGATTGACGGTGTAATTGCCGCCGTCGACCGGAATCTCGAGATCGCCGAACCGCTTGAGAACGGGAATCTTCGACAGCAGCGGATGGGCGAACCAAGCCTTGTGCACTTCCCCCCATCGCCAGGCGTTTAGATCTTCGCCGTAAGAATCCTTGAGCCTGTCGAGGGCTGTTTTAAGCGCCAATCGGATGCGGCCGTGGCAATCTTCGGTTTCCGCCGTGTTGATGTTGTCGCACCAGGATTGCCGCTTGTTCAGGACGGAGACGATGAATTGTGGCCTCAGGGTCAGATAATCCTGGAATAGCTCGCCCAGTTCATCGGCGTAAACGGCCCGGTTGAGCTCGTATAACCAGGTCGAAAAAATCAACGGCTCCGGCCGTCCTCGGGACATCTTACCCTTCCATTTTTTCAACATGGCAAGGGCTTTGCCGCCGCTAACGTCTGCCGGTTCGATATCCAGCATCATCGGCAGAAGATGCAGCGCCATTGCCGATACGTGGTCTTGCTGAAGCTTGGCGGTGGCGTGAACGGACTGGTCCTTATTTTCCACCAGCTCAAGGATACGCTTGGCCCGGTATCCGGGCGCCCAATCCAAGGAAAGGAAATGCGGGTAATCCTTGGGGGTGATGTTGTTATTGGAATTGACGATGCGGCCCGACGCCGGATTGAAAATGGAAGGCAGCTCATCGAATGGCACATAGCCATCCCAATCGGTCAGCCCATCCCAACCCGGAGAAGGGACAAGACCCCAGCCGTGGCGGCGCTTAGGCGCCAATCCGGCGGCCATAAAGCCGATGTCGCCCTTGGTATCGGCAAATAAGAAATTACTCTGAGGGCCTTGAAAGTCTTTCAACGCGGCTTTGAAGGACTCCCAGTTTCCGGCCCGGTTCAACCGGTACAAAGCATCCGCGGTCAGGTCATCCGATTGAAGATAAGCCGCCGACAACGCCATCACCGCGCCCTTTCCGGCGGCCGCCCGGGAGTCATCCAGAAGGTCGGAGATGATCGGCCCGTGGCGGGATTCCCGGACGGTAAGGGTGACCGGCGCCGCATCCTTGACGGCAATGGTTTCGGTCCGCGTCTCGAATTCCTGCCAACCCTCCGGGGTTTTGTACTTCTTGCCGGTTTCATCGACCTGTTCGACGAACAAATCGGTGATATCGCTTTGGGTGCTGGTCATGCCCCAGGCGATTTTGCCGTTATGACCCAAGATGGTGAACGGAACGCCGGGAACGGTGGCGCCGGTAACTTCAAGGTCCGGGGCCTGAATGCGGGCCAGGTACCAAAGGATCGGGGCGCTAAACCTCAGGTGCGGGTCGTTGGCCAGGATGGGGCCCCGGTTGAGCGTTTTTTTATTGGCGATCACCCAGGCATTCGACGCGCCTTGCGGCAGGCCGGCCGGAACCGGGGATAGGGCCGCCAGTTTATTAAGGTCCATGCCCCGCATCAACGCCACCGCTTTTTCCGTGGTCCGGGGGGCATCGTCGGGATAAACCGGCCACAACTCACCGACTTGCTTGGGCGACAGTTTGCGGGCCAGCCGGGCGCGCAAAATCTCGTCGCGCCAATTGCGGCCCAGATGGGACGACATGATCTTCCCCCAGACCAGAGAGTCGGCCGGCCGCCAGGGTTCGGGGGCATAACGCAGAACGCCGATTTCAGGCGTCGGCACACCCCAGGGCAGGCTTTGGCTTTTCTTGATCCGGGCATTGACCCCGGCGGCATAGAGATTCAACGCTTCGCGCGTCTTCGGTGGCATTTGGGCGACCTTCTGTTCGGCCAACCGGTAAAGCCCCAGGGTTCGCATCCATTTGTCGGACGCCAACGTCAAGGAACCAATAATCTCGGACAACCGCCCGGCCCCGTAACGGCGCATCGTCTCCATCTGCCAAAAACGGTCCTGGGCATGGATGTAGCCGAGGGCGAAATACGCATCGCGGCTGGACTTGGCGAAGATATGAGGAATGCCGTTGTCGTCGCGCATCACCTCGACAGGAAGTTCGAGAACGCCAACCTCAATGGAGCCGTCGGTCGTCGGCAGGGTCGACTGCAACCACAGCCAACCGCCGACCCCGGCCATCGCCACCAGCGAAATCAGCGCCGAAACCGAAAAAATTAAAAACCGCTTCATCCTCTAAAATCTTCCATTGTCTCCAAGATGGATCAAGGGACCATAATTCATATTCTACGCCCGCACATGCTGAAAGTGCCAAATCCAGGACTGCGTTGGAATGATCCGGTTGCCGTTTTTGTTTGTTCCTTTATAAGAAGACCCATCACTTTCCTCCCATTACCACCGACGTTAACCACGACAATTTCAAAAGGCTTCTAATTCCATGACCGGTCCCTTGCATGGCTTGCGGGTGTTTGATCTGACCCGAATTCTCGCCGGCCCGACGTGCACTCAAATTCTTGGCGACCTTGGCGCCGACGTCATCAAGATCGAACAACCCAATACCGGTGACGATACCCGATACTTCGCGCCGCCGTTCATCAAGAATGACGCCGGTGACGATACCGATCAAAGCGCCTATTTTTGCAGTTCCAACCGCAATAAGCGCTCATTGACGCTGAATATTGCCGAACACGAAGGCCAAACCCTGGCCAAACGGCTGATCGGCCATTCCGACATTTTAGTTGAAAATTTCAAGGCCGGCGGCTTGGCCAAGTACGGCCTGTCCTACGACCAGTTACAGGCCGAAAACCCCGGCCTGATCTATTGTTCGATCACCGGCTTCGGCCATACCGGCCCTTATGCCGAACGCCCCGGATACGACGTTCTGATCCAGGCCATGGGCGGGTTCATGAGCGTCACCGGAGAACCGGATGGAGAACCGCAAAAGGCGGGCATTCCGATCGCCGACCTGATGGCCGGGATGTACGCATCGGTCGCCATCAATGCGGCGCTTCGCCACCGTGAAGTCAGCGGCGAAGGCCAGCACATCGACATCGGCATGCTCGATACGATGACCGCGACGCTTTCGATTATGGGGTCGAATTATCTTTCCACCCGCGAGACACCGAAACGGCTGGGTAATGCCCACCCCAACATCGTTCCCTACCAGTCCTTCGCCACCGCCGACGGCAACATGGTGCTGGCCGCCGCCAACGACGCCCAGTTCAAGCGTTTCTGCGGGTTCGCCGGGGTTGCGGAACTGGCCGAGGATGACCGTTACAAAACCAATGAACTTCGGGTCCGCAACCGCGACGAATTGATTGAGAAACTGCAATCCATCATCGCCGAAAAAAACTCGAAGCATTGGGTCGAAGGCCTGCAAAAAGTCAATGTGACCTGCGGCCCCATTAATACCCTCGAACAGGTTTTCGCCGATGCCCAGGTTCAGGCCCGCGGCATGGACCTGGAAATGCCTCATCCGGCGACCGGCACGGACCCGGTCCACCTGATCGCCAGCCCGATCCGAATGTCGAAAACCGGCCCCGATTACCGCTATGCGCCGCCGATGTTAGGCCAGCACACCGAGGAAGTCCTCGGCGAACTGTTGGAAATCGGCCTGGACGAGGTCGCCGAACTTCGCCGGCGCGGCATCGTCTGAGCGTCATCCGCCGTTCACCAGGGCCTTACATCCCGTCATAAGTGGACGCAATTCAGACATAAACGCGAAACATTGCCCCGATAGGATAAGCGCCAATCAGCCATGGTTTATTGGCAACGGAGCATACGGGAGCCATGGCGGAATTATTGGTTTATGAGAACTACGCCTACTTGAGCGACGATGACCGCCGGCGGCATGGAATTAATGAAGACGCGCCCGGAGAAAAATTCGTTTATGAGGGGTTACCCCCGCAAGAGTTATGGCGTGTAGAAGGATCGAACGGGACCATGCTGAGTGGCAACTTCAAGGACGCCTTAAAGGCCTTCCAGATGGGTGGCAACCGCATGATCAAGATTGAAATTGTAATTTTTGAAGATTAAAAAACGTTGGAGAGACCCAAATGTCACAAGCCCTCGCAACTACGGAAACAGAAATTGTGCCGAGCGATAATAATCAGGTGACGACCCATCCGGGCGAAAACCTTGAAGATTATGTAACCTTTTACGTCGGCGACCAGATGTTCGGGATTCCGGTGCTCCGGGTCCAGGATATCCTGACCCCAGACACAATCGCGCCGATTCCCCTGGCGCCCAAGGAAGTGAGGGGGTCGATCAATCTTCGCGGACGCATCGTCACCGTGGTCGATGTCCGTGTCCGTCTTGGGCTGCCGAATTTAGCCGGTAATACGGAAAAC
>DASCOC010000044.1:0-5609 GCA_036011805.1 Rhodospirillales bacterium | reverse complement strand
CGGCGTGATGTCGGATGCCGAGGCCCGCGACGCAAACATCGGTGGCGAAGTGCTCTGCCAGGTTTTCTAGGGTTTTCAAGGGTTAGGACGAAAGCGTGTCGCGTATTGGCAAAAATCCCGTCAAGGTTCCCGACGGCGTCAACGTCGAGGTTTCCGGCCAGCAGGTGACCGCCAAGGGCAAGCTGGGCCAGCTCTCGGCGACGCTGCTGGGCGAGGTCGAAATCAAACACGGCGGCGATTTGATTTCGGTCACGCCGAGAAGCGATTCCATGCGCGCCCATAAGATGTGGGGGACCGCCAGAAGCATCATTAACAACCTCGTCAAGGGTGTTTCCGAGGGCTTCAGCCGCAACCTTGAAATCATCGGCATCGGTTACCGCGCCCAGATTCAGGACAAGGAACTGGTGATGCAACTGGGTTTCAGCCATGACATCCGTTACCCGATTCCTGATGGCATCACGATTACCTGCTCGGATTATAACCACATTGCGGTGCGGGGAGCCGATAAGCAACTGGTCGGTCAGACGGCGGCTGAAATCAGATATTTCAAGCCGGCGGAGCCCTATAAAGGCAAAGGTATAAAATACGACAATGAAATCATTCGCCGCAAAGAAGGAAAGAAGAAATAGATCATGTCAAAGGCGAAGGATTTAAGAGAACGGCGCAAACGGCGCATCCGCGGCAAGATCGGCAAGCGGTTGGGCGAACGTCCGCGGCTTTCCGTGTTCCGCTCGGAAAAACATATCTATGCCCAGGTTATCGACGACCGCGAGGGTCGTACTTTGGCGGCGGCCTGCAGTCTGGAAAAAGACATGCGTGTCAAGCTCGCCACGGGCGCCAATGTGGGCGCCGCCAGCGAGGTTGGCAAACTGATCGCCGAACGGGCATTGGCCGCTGGCGTCAAGGACGTGATTTTCGATCGCGGCGAATACAAATACCACGGCCGGATTAAAGCCCTGGCCGAGGCAGCCCGTGAAATTGGCTTGTCTTTTTAAGGATTTGATTGATGGGGCAGACACCCAAGCGGACATCCCGTGAGGCCGGAAGCGGCCCCCGCCGCGGCGAGCGCGGGCAGCGCGGAGATCGGGACCAACGCGAAGATCAGGAATTTATCGATAAGCTCGTCCACATCAACCGCGTCGCCAAAGTGGTCAAGGGCGGGCGTCGTTTTTCCTTTGCCGCGCTGGTGGTTGTCGGCGACGGCCGTGGCCGCGTCGGTTCTGGCTCCGGTAAGGCGCGCGAGGTTCCCGAAGCTATTCGTAAAGCCACGGAACAGGCCAAGCGAAGCCTGATCAGAGTGCCTCTTCGCGACGGCCGAACGCTGCACCATGACGTCAAGGGCCGTTTCGGCGCCGCCAAGGTGGTGTTGCGTAGCGCTCCTCCGGGCACCGGTATCATCGCCGGCGGCCCCATGCGCGCCGTCTTCGAGACCATGGGGGTGCAGGACATCGTCGCCAAATCCATTGGCTCCGCCAATCCCTACAATATGGTCAAGGCCACTTTCGATGCCTTGGCCAACTCCTTGTCGCCGAGAGCCGTGGCGGCCCGGCGCGGCAAGCAAATCAACGACATCGTCTCCCGCCGCGGCCGCGGCCGCCAGGGCGTGGAATCATGACGGACAAGAAAAAGATCACGATCACTCAGATCCGAAGCCCCATCGGCCGACAAAAAAGTCAACGGGCGACACTGATTGGTCTCGGACTCAATAAAATGCATAAGACCCGTGAACTTGAGGACACTCCCGCCGTGCGCGGAATGATCGCCAAGGTCCACCACTTGGTGCGGGTCGAAAAACCAGGCTGATTTGCCGCCAGGGACGTTTGAAAAATGAGACTCAACGAACTTTCCAATAACCCGGGTTCGCGCAAGACGCGAAAGCGGATCGGCCGCGGCCCAGGATCGGGCAAGGGCGGCACTTGCGGGCGAGGCCACAAAGGGCAGAAGTCGCGGAGCGGCGTATCTCTTTTGGGCTTCGAGGGAGGCCAGATGCCACTTTACCGGCGTCTGCCCAAACGTGGTTTCAGTAATCCTTTTAGAAAGGAATACGTGGAAATCAATCTTGGTTTCTTGCAAAAAATCATCGAGGCTGGCAAACTGGATCCATCGACACCGGTAAACGAGACGTCCTTGAAAGCGGCCGGCCTGATCAAGAAGTGCCGGCATGGCGTCAAGCTTCTTGCCAAAGGTGACATCAAGTCGAAGTTGACCATCGAGGTGGCTGGCGCGTCGAAGGCGGCGATCGCGGCCGTTGAGAAGGCCGGCGGCAAAGTTGTCATCGGCAAGGCGGAACCCCCCAAGATTGCCATAAAAGCCAAAAGTAAGGCCGGTAAAGACAAGGCAAAGGCTGCCAAAAGCAAGGCCGGTAAAGATAAGGCAAAGGCTGAAAGCGGGCTTAAGACCGATGGCCAAGCCAAAGATAAAAGTTAGGTAGGGAAATGCCATCAGCGGCCGAGCAGCTAGCTTCCACCCTCAATTTAGGTACCTTTGCCAAGGCCACCGAACTGAAAAAGCGCCTTTGGTTCACATTGGGCGCGCTCATCGTATACCGGCTTGGCACCTATATTCCTTTACCGGGTATCGATCCGGTGGTCCTGGAAGACATTTTCCGGCAGAACGCCGGTGGCATCCTTGGCATGTTCGATATGTTCGCTGGCGGAGCACTCAGCCGGATGACCATCTTCGCGCTGAACATCATGCCCTACATATCGGCATCCATCATTATGCAGTTGATGACGGCTGTTTCTCCGCATTTGGAAGCGCTGAAAAAGGAAGGTGAGTCAGGGCGCAAGAAAATCAACCAGTATACTCGTTACGGTACGGTGCTGATCACGGCGCTGCAGGCCTATGGCATCGCCATCGGTTTGGAGGGAATGGCCTCCAGCTCTGGCACGGCGGTCATCAGTCCCGGTATCTTTTTCCGCTTCACGACGGTGGTTACCCTGATCGGCGGCACCATGTTCCTGCTGTGGCTGGGCGAGCAGATCACCGCCAGGGGAGTCGGCAACGGCATTTCGCTGATCATCTTCTCCGGCATCGTCGCCAATCTTCCGACGGCTCTTGCCGGGACGCTGGAGATGGGGCGGACCGGGGCCCTGTCGCCCCTTTTCATTATTTTCCTATTGATCATGTCGGTCGGCGTGGTCTTCTTCATCATTTTCGTTGAGAGGGCGCAACGGCGCATCGTGGTGCGGTATCCCAAACGCCAGCAAGGCAACAAGATGAAGGGTGGCGAAAGCTCTCATTTGCCCTTGAAAATCAATACGGCAGGCGTGATTCCCCCGATTTTCGCCAGTTCCATCCTTCTCTTGCCGGTTACGATCATCGGATTCTCGGCGGGGCAGGGGCCCGATTGGCTGACCACGGTCACCGCTTATCTCGGGCGTGGACAGCCCCTTTACCTGACCATCTATATATCGCTGATCGTATTTTTTGCTTTCTTTTACACGGCGGTTGTGTTCAATCCCGTTGATACGGCGGACAACCTCAAGAAATACGGCGGCTTTGTTCCCGGCATTCGGCCCGGCAAGAACACGGCCGAGCACCTGGATCGGATACTGAGCCGGCTGACCGTCATCGGCGCCATGTACTTGGCTGCGGTTTGTCTGCTGCCGGAGATTTTGATTTCCCGGTTTGCGGTTCCGTTCTATTTCGGCGGCACCAGCCTGTTGATCGTGGTTACCGTGACCATTGATACGGTGGCGCAAATTCAATCCCATTTGCTGGCCCACCAGTACGAGGGGCTGATTAAGAAAACCAAGTTAAGGGGGCGCCGGTGAATCTTCTTTTGCTCGGCCCTCCTGGTGCCGGCAAAGGCACCCAGGCTAAAAGACTGCAAGACAATTACGGCATTGTTCAGCTTTCGACCGGCGACATGCTCCGTGCCGTGGTAGCGTCGGGCAGTGACATCGGTGAAATGGCAAAAGAAGTGATGGAAGCCGGTGGATTGGTTTCCGACGATCTGATCATCGCCATGATTTCCGAGCGTATAGGCGAGGATGACTGCCGGAAAGGCTTTATCCTGGATGGCTTTCCGCGCACCTACACGCAGGCCGAGGCCCTCGACGCGATGCTCGGCGAAAAGGGCCTGAAACTGGACTTTGTGCTTGAAATAAAGGTCGACAACGAGGCCATGATCAAGCGCATCACTGGCCGTTTTACTTGTGCCAAATGTGGCGCCGGATATCACGATGAGTTCCAACGGCCGAAAGTGGAGAATGTATGCGACGAATGCGGCGGCGGCGAATTTACCCGCCGCGCCGACGACAACCAGGAAACCGTGCGGGAACGCCTCAAGGCTTATCATCGGCAGACCGCTCCGATCACTGCTTATTTCGCGGAAAAAGGGTTGTTAAAAAGCGTTGACGGCATGGCTTCCATCGACGATGTGACCAAGCAATTTAAAGACACTATCGGCGCCGCCGAGAGCGTGTTGACTTGAAGCAGTTAGGGCCTATAATCGCGCCTCTCGTTTCCCGGGCCAATGTCATAATCTTTTAATATCAATGTGTAAGGAGTTCCAGCTTTGGCACGTATTGCTGGTGTAAATATTCCGACTGGAAAACGGGTCATCATCGCATTGACTTATATTTTCGGTATCGGCCGGACCAAGGCGAGTGAAATCTGCGTCAAGATCGGGATTCCCCCGGAACGGAGGGTCAATCAGCTTTCCGATGAGGAAGTGAGGCAGATCCGCGAGACCATCGACCATGAGTATCATGTCGAAGGCGACCTCCGGCGCGAAACCGCCATGAACATCAAGCGGTTGATGGATCTGGGCTGTTATCGTGGTTTGCGGCACCGCCGCGGCCTGCCGGTGCGCGGCCAGCGTACCCATACCAACGCGCGGACCCGCAAGGGACCAGCCAGGGCGATCGCCGGCAAAAAAAGAGTTATCGCCAAATAAGAAACACGAGGACCGGTTATGGCCAAGGCAAGCACCAAACGTCCGCGCCGCCGCGAACGCAAAAACATCGTTTCCGGCGTCGCCCATGTCAATGCCACGTTCAACAACACCATGATTACCATTGCCGATGACCAGGGCAACGCCATCGCCTGGTCGTCGGCGGGTTCTCAAGGTTTCAAGGGGTCGCGCAAATCGACACCCTATGCCGCCCAGATGGCCGGCGAGGATGCTGGCCGCAAGGCAATGGAGCACGGTATGAAAACCCTTGAGATCGAAATAAAAGGACCAGGTTCCGGCCGCGAGTCGGCGTTGCGCGCTTTGCAGGCCGTTGGTTTTACCATTACCGCTATCCGCGATGTGACGCCGATCCCACATAACGGTTGCCGGCCGCGAAAGCGTCGCCGTGTTTGATTGGACTGGGCGGCTGATTTTTTTGGTCTACCCCTGATTTTTCGAGCTTTTGTGAAGGCCGGACCGTTTGCAACAAGGCGCCAACCAGAGGGGCGCCTTTCCACAAATCTTGAGTACGAGGTTTCCCCGTGATTCAAAAGAATTGGCAGGAACTCATTAAGCCGAGCAGACTCGACATTGTTTCTGGCACCGATCCTTTGCGCACGGCCAAGATCGTCGCCGAACCCCTGGAACGTGGTTTTGGCTTGACCCTGGGTAACGCCCTGAGAAGGGTCTTGCTTTCATCCTTGCGGGG
>DASCOC010000043.1:0-45207 GCA_036011805.1 Rhodospirillales bacterium | reverse complement strand
CACCGATACCGGAATCAGCATCGCCGCCAAGGATATACCGAAAGTCATGAGCCCGTTCGGTCAGGCCGCGAGCAGCCTAGACCGCAACCATGACGGCACCGGGCTTGGGCTGCCGATCTGCAAATCGCTGTTGGATCTGCACGGCGCCGACCTGAACATCGAAAGCGAAGTCGGCAAAGGCTCCACCATCACCGTCAGCTTCCCGTCCGAACGTACGGTTCATAAAACCTGACGGTGGTTGATTGGATCAGCCCCAGCTAGCCGACGATTTCCCGGCTAGCGCTTTGGCTAGCCGACGATTTCAGAGTCTTCGAAGAAATACTTGATTTCGATGGCGGCGTTTTCCGGGCTGTCCGACCCATGCACCGAATTGGCTTCGATGTTTTCGGCAAACAGCTTGCGGATGGTGCCCTCGGCGGCATCGTCCGGGTTGGTGGCGCCCATGACTTCGCGGTTCTTGGCGATGGCGTCCTCACCCTCCAACACCTGCACGACCACCGGACCCGACGTCATGAAGTCACACAAGTCGCCGTAAAAGGGGCGTTCCTTGTGGACGGCATAAAAGCCTTCGGCGTTGTCGCGGGTCAGTTGAATGCGTTTTTGGGCGACGATGCGAAGACCCGCATCCTCGAAACATTTGTTAATGGCGCCGGTGAGATTGCGACGTGTTGCGTCCGGCTTAATGATGGAGAGCGTCCTCTCGACGGCCATGGGGCGATTTCCTTACTCGATGGTTGTTGGATAGGTAAAGGCGGGCGGGTTATAGCGGCATCCCCCGGCCCTTGCAAGACCGGGTCCTTGCAAGCCCAAGCCCCGCCGATAACAATGCATCCGGCTGTCTAAGCCCCGGATGGATTGTGAACATAAACAGCAAAGCCGCGTCACTGACACTGTTGGCGATCTGCCAGATCGCGACCATGGCGCTTTGGTTTTCCGCTACCGCGGTGGTGCCTTCCCTGGAGGCCGAATTTTCCATCGGCGCCATGCTGACCATGCAAACCGCCCTGGGATTCCTTCTGACCCTGTTCACCATTCACCTGATGCCGTTGGCGGTCGAATGGATGGGATGGCGGTATGCGTTTTTGATCCTGGCCCCCGGCCCCGTCTTCGGGGTTTGGGCGATGGCGCGGCTGCGTGCCCATCCCGATTCCCGGAAGCTGGCCGGCGGGCGGCGCTAGCCCATTAGGAGCTTGATTGCGCCTTTTGCCAATGGCGGCGTTCCTGATTAAGGCGCAGCGATTAAGTTTTCCAGACGATTAGTCATATTTCTGTGCCACAAGAACGGGGGCCGAAACCGGCTCGAAAAGCAGATAGCCCCAGGAAATCTTATTGTAATAGTAGGGTTTGGCCGGAATTGGCAAAAAATAGAGTAAAATCCAAACAAACTTGGGTGCGACGACGGTCACACTCCCTAAGAATCGTTTGTTCTCCGGAAATCCGACCTATTTTAGCTTTTCCGGCGGCGTCAAACGACAGGGGTCAGGATCCTTTGGCGGTTTTGGCGGCGGGGAGGCGAAACACGATGTCGGGCAAGGAGGCCCGGTTGACGGCAGCCTTCAGGGAAGAAACCGGGGATGCCACCTTGCCCCTGGCTTTCCTCAGGGCGATGTCCATTTCCCGGTCCAGTGCGGTGCCTCCCGCAGCGCCCTCCATTGCCATCGCCGCTTTCAGCGGACTTGGCGGTCCGACCGGCACCACCGGGGGCGGCTTTTTCGCCCCGGGCCCAGGCGCGGTCGAGAACAGGCCGACGACCCGCTCGCTTCGTTGGTCTTTGGCCGTGTCGGCGCCCGGCGTGTAGACCGCCTTGACCCAGAAGGCGTCGGAGGAAGAAAGCGAAAACCTGCCGCCGGGGATGATGGCAGCGCCCCAACCGCCGTCGAAAGCCTTGTACAGGGTCTCCTTCGTATAGCTGCCGGGGCCGTCCTGGACCTCGCTGATCCCGACCTCGAGCTTGGCGCCGGGGGCGATCCGGTCCTTGACGAAGACGGCGATCATATAGTCCCGCGCCTCCCCGGACGCCGCCGGGGTCTTCATCGGCACGGCGTTACCGGCGGCCAGGGCGTAAAGGCTGTGAAAGTCTTTCGGCCGCGCCTTCGGCGCTATGAAGGCCTTTGCCGGAACGACGAGCATCTCGACTTTCGGGTATTTCGGGATCAGCGGCGCCCAGGCGGCCTTGGCGATGGCGATCCTGTCCCCGGCGACGCGATAGCTTAGCCGGAACGCGGCGGCGCGGCGCCCGGCGGCGTCCTGGAAGTGCAGATAGCCGGCGAGGTCGCGCCGCTGGGGCTCGCCCTTAGGCGTGGTGAATGCGGCGATCTTGATCTGGCGCGCGGAAAAGCCCCGGTAGCGGAACTTAGGTTCGGGCTTGATGGCAGCGGCGCCGTCGGCCCGCGCCTCGCGCCCGGCCTCGGCCTCGGAAGCGCCCCTCTGGCGCATGATCAGCGCCGCCAGCGCCGCCTTGGCGTGCCACGGCACCTGGTCGGCGGCCAGCGGTTGGGTCGGCGAGACGACGACCGGCTCGGGACCGGTTACACAGCCGGCGGCGGCCAAAATCAGAACGAGCAAGCCAAACCGGGACAACGGTTTGGATTTCTTCTTCATGGGACCTCCCCTAAATTTGTAGCCCGACTACCTTGGCCGCCGTCAGGATATGATGACGAAGCCCGAGAGATCGTCGACCACACTGTCCGGCCCGTTCTTTTTGCCCTCGGTCTTGGCAATATACGCATCAATCATATCCTGCCTCATCTTCCAAGGCATGTTCTCATCGGTATTTGCTATGACACCGGTCTTGCCCCCTTCGCCCAGGTCCACCTTGCAGGTGTGTGCGTTGTACCTTGGGTATCCGTCGGGTGAGCATTCAAATACCGCGTCGCTGAAGGTCGGCGTCGACAGTTGGTTTGCCGCCGGCCCTGGAAGATCATCCATCGCCGGCCCTTGATGATCATTTGCCGGCGGCCCTGACGACGGCAGCGGTAATTTAACCCCACCCGGTGTCGTTGGCCAGGACAATTCGAAATCCCAAAAGCTCACAGTGATGATTTGTGTTCCCTCCTTAGCGGACTTTTCTTCGACTTTCTGTGGGAGGAATGCGACGGAAAACGCCTTTGCCCAGCTGTCTTCTGATATTGTTAATTCTTTCTTATTAATGAATTTTTCCCTGGAAATAGTCATATCTATATATTTTAAATAAAAAACGGGCTTCTTCGTCGGGTCGGCCACCGGTGGAGCGTCGCTGCCGCCGCCTTCGTTGGCAAACGCCAAGCCCGGCGCCGCCAGCGCCAACACCATAACGATCATCGAAATTTTGCGGAACATCATAGGCTCCCTCGATCTGAAAGTTTGCACCAAACGCGATGCATCCCGGATGGCCAGCATCCCATACAGCCACCCACCCGGATGGCCATCCGTCCGGATGGAATTGATTTTATTATTGTTCTCTCGGCGAAAAGGCGGGTCTCATGCGCCGCCAGCCTTGAGCGAAAAAAGTGTAGCAAAAAAACCCCCTTTTCTCAATGGTTCTGTATGCGAAGCAACCCGCCACCGGCGGCTAAAAAGCCAAGACCTTATTGAAGTCATCGGTGTTTTGATGCTTTTGTAGGGACCGTTCGGGCACCTGTTTTATTCGATCCCGGACGTCTGCCGGCGGAAAGGGAGGTGTGCGATGACCATCACCCGGAGGCGGTTTCTCGACGGCGTCGGACGCGCCGGTGGCTCTGGCGCCCTCTACGCCGTCATGCAGGCGATGGGCCTGCTGGCGGAGACACCGGCCCAGGCCGAACCGGTGGCGTTGGCGCCCGGTTCCGGCGAAGGGACATCCGTCGTCATTATCGGCGCCGGTATCGCCGGCATGACCGCGGCTTACGAGCTTTCCAAGGGCGGCTACGCCGTGACCATTGTAGAGGCGCGCGACCGCGCCGGCGGTAGGGTGTGGACGGTGCGCGGCGGAACCAGGATCGAGGAGACCACCGGCACGGTCCAGACCTGCCGGTTCGACGACGGCCTGTATTTCAACGCCGGCGCGTCGCGGATACCCAGCCACCACCGGCAAATCCTCGGCTACTGCAAGACGTTCGGCGTCGACCTCGAGATCTTCATCGACGCCAACCGCAACGCCTTTTTCCAGAACGACAAGATCCTCGGCGGCAAGCCGGTACGCTCGCGCCAACTAATCAACGACAGCCGGAGTTACATGGCCGAATTGCTGGCCAAGGCCATCGACCGGGGGGCGCTGGACCGCGAACTAAGCGCCGTCGACAAAGAACGAATGAGAGAGTTTCTCACCCGCTTTGGCCGTCTCGATTCCGATTTGCGGTTCCGGGGATCGGAGCGAAGCGGCTTCGCCGTCCCGCCGGGCGCCGGCGATAATCCGGGTTCAGCCAACCAACCCCTCGAGTTGCGGTTGTTGCTTGATGCAGAGTTCTGGACCTGGAAGATGCAGCACGAGGAACACCTGGTCCATCAGGCGACGTTATTGCAGCCGGTCGGCGGCATGGACCGGATCACCGCCGCGTTCGAACAAAGGGTCGGACACCTGATTGTCTCATCCGCCGAGGTCAAGCGGATCGACAAGACCAGCAATGGTGTCCGGGTGGTCTACAACGACAAGCGGGCCGGCGCCGAAAAGGCCGTCGATGCCGATTATTGCATCTGCACCATCCCGCTGCCGGTGCTGGCCAGGATCGACGCCGATTTCTCGCCGCCGGTGAAGGGGGCCGTCTCCGGGGTCCGCTATAACCACGTCGGCAAACTGGCCTGGCAGGCCGGACGCCGCTTCTGGGAGGAAGACCACCACATCTACGGCGGAATCACCTGGACCGAACACGAGATCGAGCGGTTCGTCTATCCGAGCCACGGCTTTCACGGCGGCAAGGGCATCCTCGTCGGAGCCACCAACCACGGCGAAGCCGCCAGGGCCTTCGCCAAGTTGAGCCCCGAGGAACGGGCGGCGGCGGCGCGCCTTAGCGGCGGGCGCATCCATCCAGGGTTCGAAGACGAAGTCTCGCGGCCGGTTTCGGTGGCCTGGCGGAACATCCCCCACTCCCTCGGCGGCTGGGCCATATGGGACGTGAATGGACGGCGGAACGCCTATCAAATCCTCAACCGTCCGGATGGCCGGATTCATTTCGCCGGCGAACACCTCAGCTACCTGCCCGGATGGCAGGAAGGCGCCGTCGTGTCGGCGCAAAAGACGGTCGTGGAATTGCACCGCCAAGCTCAATCGCTGAGCCGCTGACCGGGCACGCATTCGGCTCACCCGGCAAGGTGATCAGGACCTAAATATTGGAAAAAACTGTTATTTTCCAGCGCCGCCGTCCGCAAAGGCCGTCAGCGCGTCGGTGAATTCCTGGTGGGCCGGGGTTTCTATGCCCTCCTGCCGCCCCATATCAACCACCGCGCCCGACAACCAGGGCAATTCCAGCCGCTTGCCGGCCACCAAATCGTGATACATGGAGGCGTACATCTCCGCCGGAAGGCCGTCGGCGAATGCCATCCGCTTGTCTACCAAATCAGCTTTCAATGTCACCCCCTTGGCACTGGCGACGGCGAAGGTTTCTTCCAAAGCTTGGCGGAAAAGCGCCAATTTTTCCGGATCCTCACGGATCGGCCCCATGGATTGTTTGAACCGGCAGGTGATGCCGCTAAAGGACGACAGGAATACGAACTTGGACCAAATGACGGCGTTGATATCGTCGAATACGGTGGCATCGATCCCGGCGCCCTTACAGGCATTCAAAAAGGCCTCGGTGCGGGCGCTCTCCTCGCCGTCCCACTCACCGAAGGCTATGCTGGCCATGGTGCCGGTGTGCAGAATGACACCCGGTTCCTGGATTTGGGTGGCGATCGACGATGAGCCGCCGATCACCTTGTCGCGGCCAAAGGCGTCGGAAAACACATCGCCGGCGAAGACGCCGTTCTGGAACGACACCACCGTGGTCTCCGGTCCGACCAGGGGCTTGATGGCCACCGCCGCCGCTTCGGTGTCATAGAGCTTAACCCCGACCACGACCAAGTCGGCCGGACCACACGTCGCCGGATCGTCGGTGGCTTGGGGCGCTTCAATGTGGACATCGCCGAGCGGGCTTTTGACACGAAGACCATGACTTTTCATCGCCTCCAAGTGGCTGCCGCGGGCGATGAAATGGACGTCTTCACCGGCCGCCGCCAAACGGGCGCCGAAATATCCGCCAATGCCGCCGCTGCCGAAAAAAACAATCTTCATGGTTCCTCGGATTTCTGTTGACCCGTTAGTGGCTTTCGAGGCCTCCTTTTAGAATCATGCACGACCCGGTCCCGCCAGACAACACACGAACCGCCCTGCGTCTGGCGTTCTTTTACGGCGCCGTTTTCGCCATGATCGGCATCCACGTGCCGTTCTGGCCTGTTTGGCTGGCGGCGAAGGGATTGGGGCCATCTGAAATCGGCATCATTATCGCCGCCAGTGTCGGCATCAAGGTCATCTCAAACCCGCTGATCGCCCACATTGCCGACCGCCGCGGGCAACGGCGCCCGATCATCATCGGCCTGGCGATTTTGGCATTTTCCTCATTTACCTTGTTCGCGGGGACCGATCATTTCTGGTCGATCCTGCTGGTCAGTATTCTGTTTTTCGCCGTTTGGTCGCCGATCATGCCGCTGGGCGAAAGCCTGGCTATGTTGCCGGGATCAGAAGGACGCCAAGAGGGGGGAAAAGGCGGGGCGAAGGAACTGGATTACGGCCGGGTCAGGCTGTGGGGGTCGCTGACCTTCATCGCCACCGCCGTCGGCACCGGGTATCTTCTGACCGACGGTTCCACCGACATTATATATTGGGTCCTGCTTTTCTCTCTCGCCCTAGTCATCGCTGTCACCCTGGCCCTGCCCGCGACCCGGGCCCCGGCCACCACCGAAACCCGCTTCGCCGCCCTCGCCGTTCTGCGTGTCCCTCAATTCATCCTGTTCTTGATCGCCGCCGCCTTAATCCAGGCCAGCCATAGCGTCTATTACGGCTTCGGAACGCTTAACTGGAAAGCGCAAGGGTATTCGGAAACCGTCATCGGCCTACTATGGGCGGAAGGGGTGATCGCCGAGATCATCCTGTTCGCCTTCGGCGCCCGCCTGGTCCGCCGATTTGGACCGGCCAAACTCATCGTCCTCGGCGGGGTGGCAGGGGCGGTGCGCTGGTCGTTTACGGGCACGGCCGGGGGGCTGGAGATGTTGGTCGTCATGCAGGCCCTGCATGCCTTTACCTTCGCCGCCACCCATTTGGGCGCCATCTATTTCATTTCCCGGCGTGTTCCCCAGGCGGTGTCGGCGTCGGCCCAGAGCCTATATTCCGCCGTGGTCATGGGATTGGCCTTAGGTTTGGCGATGTTGGCATCGGGAAATCTTTACGGCCTATACGGCGCCGGCGCCTATCAGGTCATGGCCGTGATGGCGGCATTGGGGGGGATTGTGGCGGTGTTCATTATTAGGCGCAGTTAAGGCCAAAAAGGTATGTGTGGAAATGTTTCAGATTGTTTGGTGTAATGCCCCAAGGATTCGCGGAAACGCGACACTGGCGGCTTGGTCTCCATTTTAAAAGGCACGATCCATGGGCGGTCTCGAAGACTTCATGAAGACGTTCGGCTTTCCCGCGAATGACGCCTTAACCCTCATCATCATCTGCGCCCTGGTGTTGATGGCCAATTTCGCCGGTGGCCTGTTCACCAGCATCATCCGCGGTTTCGGCGGCCCGATCAAACCGAGCAAGCTGACCCAACGCACCTCCTTCCGGCTGGCCCTGGTGACGGAACTGTTCCTGATTATCTAAATCATCTACTACCACACGGTCCTGTTCCCCGGCATCGATACGGCGCAGATCATTTATTGGGTTTTCATCGTTCTTGCGTCGCCGTTGCTGGCGGCCATCGGCTCGCAATTGATCTATGTCGCCTTATCCGCCAAGATCAAGGAACTGGAGAAAGAAGGTCGCCGATTGGAAGAAGGCGAAGATTCTGATTCCGGTCTCGACGAGGAAGACGAGGGAGAGGGCTAGGCGTCCCGCGCCTTGATCGCGGCATGACGTTTCAGTAACGCTTCCGCGCGCCGGGCCACCGGCACATCAACCATCATGGCGTCAACGGCGATGGCACCCAGGCCTTCCTTTTCCGCCGCCGCATAGGCCTCGACAATGCGGTGCGCCTGATCCACCTCTTCCGCCGATGGCGCCATCTCCTGGTTCAATAACGGCACAATGCTGGGATGGATGCACGACGCCCCTTCAAAGCCGAACTTGCGCGAACGCCGGATGATCTCCCGAACACCATCCAGGTCCTGATAATCGGCGACGGTACCGAGCATCCCCAACGGCGTGATCCCGGCGGCCCGGGCCGCGAACATGGTCATCAGTTTGGGGAGGAACAGGGTTTCAGGGTCGGGCACCATGCCGGCGGCGGTGGCGAAGTCCTCGCCGCCGAGGAAGGCGGCGGTATTGCGGGGGTGGGCGGCGGCGATTTCGTCGGCCTTGAACAACGCCGCCGGGCTTTCGACCATGACCACAAACCGAATCCCGCCGGATGCCAGGCCCCGCTCGCCCTCCAGTTTCTCCACCGCATCGGCCAAAGCCAGAACATGCTTGGCATCATCCACCTTGGGCAGCATCAGGGCATCGACACCGGCAATCACGGTGGCATCAAGATCGCTTTTGGCGTCGGCGTCGGGGCGGTTGATACGGACAACGACATCGGCGCCGGACTGGCTGGCCTTTGCCGCCGAATCCGCCAGCATGGCCCGTGCCCGGTCTCGTTCCGCCGCCGGCACGCTGTCTTCAAGATCAAGGATGATGGCGTCGGCGCCCCTTGTGTGGGCTTTGTCGATGAAGCGTTGATTGTTAGCCGGAACGTACAGCAACGAACGCCAGACCAAGAGTCTTTCTTCCAGGCCGGCGGCGCTCATTTAAACAACTCCCCTCTCTTTTAATGCCGCGAGAGCGGCGGCGTCGATGCCCTGCTCCTCTAAAAGCGCCTCGGTGTGTTCGCCCAACTCCGGGGCGGCCAAGCGGAAGCCGCCCGGCGTCTCCGACAGCCGCGGGATGACGTTATGCATGGGAACTTCGCCTAAGTCCTTGTCCGGCAGGTCAACCAGGATTTCCCGGCCACGAAAATGTTCGTCGGTGATAATATCGGAAATATCGTAAATGGGAGCCGCCGTTACTTCGCCTTTCTCAAAAATATCCAGTACCTCGGCCTGGTCGCGTTCCTTGATCCAGCTGCCGAGAATTTCATCCACCAGCTCGCGGTGCTTGACCCGGTCCGGGTTGGTGCGGAAACGGGGATCGTCGTTCATGTCGTCGCGGCCGATGACCCGAAACACGCGTTCGGCCATGGACTGGATCGACGCCGACAGTGCGATCCATTTACCGTCTTTGGTGGCATAGGCGTTGCGCGGCGATGATGTGTTCGATCCGCTGCCCATGCGCTGTTTGACCCTGCCGGTAACCATGTGGGTCATCGCCTCGGGGCCGAGGACCGAGAAAATCGGCTCCAGCAGCGACAGGTCAATGATCTGGCCACGACCGCCTTTGACTTCGACCTCACGTACCGCGATCATCACCGCCATTGCCCCGTACAGCCCGGCGATCATATCGGCCAGGGCCAACGGCGGCAGCACCGGTTCGCGATCGGGAAATCCGTTGCGGTCGGCAAACCCGGACATCGCCTCGACCAGGGACCCGAAACCCGGCTTTTCCCGGTAAGGGCCGGTCTGCCCGAACCCGGATATACGCGCCAATACCAGCTTCGGGTTGCGCCCATGCAGGATATCCGGGCCGAGGCCCATTTCCTCCAGGCGTCCGGGCCGGAAATTTTCGACCAGGACGTCGGCGCCTTCGACCATCCCCAATAGGATTTCGATGGCGTCGGGCTCACGCAGGTTGAGGGTCAGGCTTTTCTTGTTGCGGGCGTAGGTCTTCCAATGGCAATCGATGCCGTCATCCTGCCAGGCGCGCAGCGGGTCGCCCTTTCCCGGCGTTTCGATCTTGATGACCTCGGCGCCGAAATCGGCCAGTTGCAGGGTCAGCATGTTGCCGGCAATCAGGCGCGTCAGGTCGAGGACGCGGATGCCGTCCAACGGACCTTTGTTGTCGGGATTGAAATCCGGCATCGCTCAAATGGTACCGATCGGCGTTACCGGCGAGCCGACGGCGCCCGGCATCCGGAGCGGCGGCGCCGTCAACAGGTAGCGATAACGGTTCTGGCGGCGCAGTTCGGTTGCCAATTCGCCGAGATTAAAAAGCTCACCCAAATGCACGCCCAAGCGGAACAGGCAATGGCGGTGGATCGGCAGGTGCGATCGCCCCCCTTGGGTGTCGCCGTCGCCGTGGGAACTTTCGACCGCCATGTTGTCGGATACGATCACCGAAAGACCGCTGTCGGTGATCCATTGCAACAGCTTGTCGTCATAGCCGTCGAGCACGGCGCACGATTTATGCAGTTTCTCCGCATCCGGGTCGCCGCCCATGGATAAGATCATATCGCCCCAACCGGTATAGAGCGTCAGCATATCGCCTTCTTCGACGTCGATACCGTCCATGGCAAATACCTCCATCAACTGATCATAGCCGACGGCGACGCGTTCATCGCCGAAATGGGCATGCAGGTTGACCATGACGCCGCGGCCCTGAACGCAAGCCTCGGCCATGTTTTCGATGCCCAGCGCGCGGGCACCCAATTTGCCGTCGCCGGGGGTGCCGCCGACGTGTTCGCCGGGACGGAAACCATTGTAATAGACCGGTTCGGGTTCACCGTCGCCATCGGCGTCGAACTTGGAACCGATATGGCACAGGCTATCCCATTGGGTCGAATACTGACTGTAGAGCGTGATCGCCTCGTCGCAGCTAACGTCCATGTCGCCGGGCTTATGGGTGTCCCAGACATAGTTAAAGTAGACATCGTCGCCGACGAACACGGGCTTAAATTGCGGCGGGTGGCGCTTCGGATTAACGGCGTTGCCGCCCGGCAAGTCCAACGGCAGGCTGAGGCAGAAGCTGCGTCCGTCCCTGACCTCGGCGACCGCCGCCTTGACGCGTTCCGGCGTCAACAGGTTCATGCGGCCTTTTTGATCGTCGTTGCCCCAATCGCCCCAGGTCGAGCCCTCGGGCCGGTTTTTCCAGCGTTTCGTCATTTCACCCCTAGCCTCATCGCGCAAAAGATCATATCGGGTAATTCCCATAAGTCACCAGGATGCCGGATAGGAACCATGTGACCGGAATCAGCCAAGGCTGTGCGCGGCTTCGCACATGTTGCGAAGCTTGGCCATCACCCTATTGCGGTCGAGCATCCCGAGGCCGCAGTCGGGGGCGGCGATCGAACCGGCGGCCACGGCGCTCTTGACGATAGTGCGCCGCGTGAACTTCTTGGCGGCGAGTAGTGTCGCTTCGCTAGACAATTGAGATTTGGTCTTCCTGCTCATGTGAACTCTCCCTGATGTAATTGTTTTTTAAATCCATACGATGCGGCTAGGTGCCGCTTTTTTCGCTTAAAGTAAGTGTGCTCCAATGGCATATATGCGTTAACAGGACCCTTTGGTGGGGCGGGGCAAGACCAATCACCAAATAAAGATCGAATGGGCGGAGACAACCCATTGTTTTTAAAAAATTAATAACCATTTTCTCTGGGTGCGCTGGTATGGTATGGGCGCGCTGGTATGGTATTCAATCGATGATTGGACCCATCCCCATTGTCGGTCTGGCGCCAATAGGTCAGGTCGTGCCCTCGGGCCGGTTTTTCCTGCGTTTCGTCATTTTGTTCTATTCCCTCTTGTGTGAAAGATCATATCGAGTAATTCTGCTGTGTCACCAAGATGTCGAGAGGCTGGAAACAGGCAACAGGGGGACGTTCCGGTGAACAAGCAAGCGAGGATCGAGACCTACCTGCAAAAGCTGTACGGCTACGCTTTCAGCCTAGCCAGGGACCCGCACCAGGCCGAGGACTTTGTCCAGGAATGTGCGGTGAAGGCGCTGTCGGCCAAAAACACCCCAAGGGACGAGCCCGCCTACCGGGCCTGGCTGTTCCGCATCCTCAGAAATACTTTCTTCGACCAGTTGCGGCGGAATAAAACCGCCGCTTCGGCCATGGAAGATTTAAATTTTTACCCCGAGATGGAATTTTGGCAGGGTGAAGAACGTTTTATTAGTTCATTGACTGTAAAGCTTGAAATGGCAAAATTGCCGACTTCGCAACGTGAAATTCTGGCCCTGGTCGATATTGCCGGATTGAGCTATGCGGAAACGGCAGAAACCTTGGGCATTCCAACGGGCACCGTAATGAGCCGCATCAGCCGTTCCCGGCGCGCCCTGTTGGAAGCGATCGAAGCCAGCAATATTCATGTGTTGCCGGTGAAAAAGAGAAATAGGAATTAAAAATAAGATGATGGACGGCCCTATCACATTTGAGTTGCTCAACGCCTACGTCGACGGCGAACTCGATAAAGCCGCCGCCGCCGAGGTCGCCAAAGCCGTCGCCGAGGATAAGTCCCTGGCCAGCCAAGTCGCGTCACTGACCCGTTTGCGTTCGGCCCTGGCCGAAAGCGTCGAGGCGCCGGACCTGAGCATTGACGCCCCTGGGCCCGTCAACATTGATATCTCGGAGCCCATGATCAATCGCGGTGGTACCATCGCCGCCAGCATCGCATTTTTGATGTTTATCGCCGGTTCCATTCTGGTCTCCAGCATCGACCAATCTCTCGTCGCCGATATGCAGCAGCAAGCCTGGAAACTGCACCGTACTTGGTCAATCGATACTCCTGCGTCCCCGGCGGTGATCAACGCCGATTACGTCGCCGCCATGCCCGAGGCGTATGTTCCCGACTTGACCGCTGCCCGGTTGACCATCGTCCACACGGCGATGAAGCCGCTTTTCGGGAACCGCCGGGCGTTGTTGGTCGGCTACCGCGGCACCCGTGGTTGTAAGATTTCGTTGGCGGTTTTCCCCGTGCCTAACAACCTCGGCGAGACGCTTAGACCATCGCCCGATGGCAATATGGAAGGCTTTATCTGGCGCGCCGCGTCGCTCGGCTACGTCATCATGTCCGACGGCATGGACTCGGGCCGCTTCAGGATGCTGGCGGAAAGCGTTCACCGGACCATCCGCCAACACCTTCCGTTCGATAAAAACACCCGTACGGCGCTGCGCGAAAGCCGCGATAAAAGTGCGCCCTGTCTCACTTAAACCAATACCCACATAAAAAAGGTTTTCGCCCAACCCCCATGTAATGGGGGTTTTCTTCGTTTCAGGGCAAAGAACTTACTTTTTTTGGGAATAATTCACTTCCCCAGCGCGTTGTTACATTAACCCGGCGGACGTATGCGCCTTGTATGCCACCATACAAGCGCCGGCGTTCAAGGGTGACAGGGGGTTAAGCGGGACTCAATTCGTATTTTTTCACCGTGATATCTCCGTTGACTTCTCCGGGTGGGGTTATTTTCTCCCCAATCCTGCCCGGAGGGTTAGCGGTTATTTGCGGCAAGCGGCTTTTCAAGACCGCCCACGGTCCCGATTCTTTGAGTCAACGGAACGATATCGTTTTAGGGGAACACATCAATTGCTTTAGGGGGTCACAAATGGTCTACACCAAGAAACACCCAGCACTTTTGATTATGGGTATTATTTTTGTCGCAATCGCCTTCATGGCGGATTCCGGCAATATGGCCGGTTTAATCGGTTATCTGAAAGCCAAAAAATATGTCGCCGAAATGGTTGGCATGGGGTACGCCTTCGGCAGCATCGCCATCGTCATCGGCGCCTTGCACCTGTTTGGAAGTCACAACGAAGGCAACTTGGACTATTACTCGTCCGCTATTGCCGGGGCGATTTTCATCCTTATTGTGGCGATGCTCGTACGTTGGTACGGCGCACCGTTCGTCGCCGTGTTGAGCAAAGCCATGGGGCCGGTGATGGGCGGCAAGCCTATACATAGTGTGCTCGGCCTCAACTATGTGGTGCTAGGCATCCTTGCCGGCATCATTATCGTCAACGTGTTCGGCATCCCCGAATGGGCCCAAAACGGCGTGCGGCTATCGCGTCTCGGCCTCAAAACCGGGGTCATCCTGCTGGGCACGCTTTACAGCCTCGGCGAGTTGGCATCTCTCGGTAAGCTGTCGGCGATCATGGTCGGCATCTTCGTGCTCGGCGCCGTCGGCATGGTGCTGTGGCTGGGCCGAATGCGCAAGATACCCAATTCCATGGGCGGGGTACTATCCGCCGGGATGGGGGTTTGCGGGGTGTCGGCGACAGTGGCCGCGGCGCCGGTGGTCCAAGCCAAGGCGGTCGAGATCGCCTATACCATCGGCACCATCCTGATTTGGGGCGTCGGCTGCATGTTCCTGTTCCCGGTCGTCGGTCACATGCTCGACCTCGGTCACATCCAGTTCGGCGCCTGGGCCGGCACCGGCATCTTGAATTCGGCGCAGGTCGCGGGCGCGGCGCTGGCTTACCAGCCCGACGGCATCGAGACGCTGAAGGTCGCCGAGATCTTCAACATCACCCGGGTGCTGTTCCTGCCGATCATCGTGCTGTGGCTCGCGCTGTGGTACGTCAAGCACGAAGGCGAAATAGAAGGCCAGAAAGTCGACGTCGGCAAAGTGATCATCGGAAAGTTCCCGCTGTTCGTGCTCGGCTTCATCCTGATGTTCGCCCTGTCTTCGACTGGTGTTTTTGCCCCGGCTCAGCACTACAAGGGCAAGTACTTCGACAACAACATCAAGGCGTCGAAGATGCTGAAGGACAAACAGTTGGCGACACTTTCCGGCGAAGCCGACAAAGTGAAGCGCGACGACCAAAAGAAGGCCCTGTCCTCGCTCATTCAAAACAAGAAGATCATGACCATCGGCGACGAGACCCTGATCCGCGGCATCTACAACTCCAAGGTGATGTCGAAAGGCGCCAATAAGGTTCTCAAGGGTGCGACCAAGGTGGTTCGGCACACGGCGGGGAAGATCAAGAAGTTCCGACAATGGATCACGCTTCTATTCGCCTTCGGCCTGACCGGACTCGGTATGCAGATCACCATAGCCGCCATGAAACAAGCGGGCGGACAGCCTGCGGTGATCGGCGGTATCGTCGGCGCGACGAAGGCCGTGGCGTCGTTAATCGTGATCGTCTTGTTCGTGCGTGAAACCATTTAACGGGAGTATGGAAAATGAGTGAAGAAAACAGCTCACAGGACCCACAGGATACCAGCCATCATGAAGATGAGGATTCCGCGTTTGATCGTGGTTCGACGCTCTCTTTGTTCCACAGCGACCGCGCGGAAGACATGTTAGCGCTTCTGTTCGCGTTGGCGGTTGCCCTGTTCGTTTACGTTAATTACTAACGCACGGGCGATGTAAATAGAGAAACCCGGCGTCTTACGGGCGCCGGGTTTTTCTTTGCCTGCGGGCCACTTTGCGAACTCCCTATCCTCCCTTCGCTATGCTAAGAATGTCCCATGAAGTTCAAGAAAATCATTCTCGCCAGCCACGCCACCCCCGGCGCCAGGGCCGCCGAGGACGCGGCCTTCGAGCTCTGCGCCGAGACCGGCGCTTCGCTCTATCATATGTTGGTCGTTCCCGATTTCTGGAAGGGCATGATGGGCGACGACTGGCTCAACAACGCGGTCACCCAGATCCGTTTCGGCAATTACGTTGAAAACCAACTGGTCCAGGAGGTTGCCGATGAAGTCGAACGCCTGACCGATCGGGCCAAACACGACGGCATCCCCTATAAGGACGATGTGCGGATCGGCAAGCCGGCCGCGTGCCTGATCGACGCCTGCGAGAAAGGCAACTTCGACCTTTGCGTGATCGGCTCACCCCGGCCCAAGGGCGCCGAGGGCTACCGTTCGCGCATGGACCTGGAATCGCTGGCCCGTTCCCTTAAGACGCGGCTGTTGATCGTGCCTCACCCTGACCGATAACCTGGCCGATGACCGAAACCCCGTCCCCGGACGAAAAAATCGACCCCGAGAATGACTCCGCCTGGGTCGCCATCGAAACGCCTTTCGATATCAAGAGGATGTCCTCGTTTCTGGACGATGTGGAACGGCTTTTCAGGATCAATTCGCAGTTGGTGTTCGAAGACTGGCAATCCCTTGGCAACGGCGAATACCAGTTTACGGCCGAGAACCTGATCAATGAAAAAACCACGACAACCAAGTTCAAGGCGATATACGAAGGAGACACCCTTACGCTGACCTATAGGGGAGGGCTAAAAACGACAACCACCTTCCGCCTCGACCCCAAACCGGACGGCACCGCCGATCTTACTATCACCGACGACTACTCTGGCACCCCCGCCGCCGAGCGTCATGACCGCCTCGACGAGGTCGATAAAAGCCTGATCCAATGGGGGCGCGACCTGCGCCTCTATCTGCTGACCTGGAATAAATGGGCACGGCTGCCCGGATGGAAGTGGTACATGCGCCGCGTCTGGCAACCGATGCGGCCGATGGCGCGTCGCATATGCTATTTGCTGATCATGATCACGCTGCTGGAATTCATCGCCTTCCTGATGGTGTTCACCATCTTCTGGCTGGAACTGGATAAGTACCTTTGACGGATATCAACGGGGACTAAACGTCCTTCTTCTCCCAACCTCCATTATCGGTCTGGCGCCAATAGGTCAGTTCGTGACCGGCGTCGGCGTAGGCCTTCCAGCGGCCGCGGGCGGCATTGACGGCGTCGGTGTCGGCGCCGTCGAACAATTCGAAACACCGCTCGAACCCGTCGACGGCGTCGGAGGCGGCGCCGTCGGTGAGAAACAGGAACTGGGCATTGTTGGGGTTCTCATCGGCCACCGCCAGCCACACCGGCTGATCTTCAGGTGATCCATCCTTGGCGGTGCCGTGCGGCAGCCACGATCCCTCATCGTAGGTCCACAGGTGTCCGGCCAGGGCCTCGATGCGGCCCTCCGACCCGGCCAGCACCAGCGCCCGCTTGTCCGCCGCCAGGGTCTTTTCCAGGAGCTTCGCCAGAACCTGCTCCAGCGGCAGTTTTTCCAGGTGATAAAAGGCGATCTCGGTCACGGTTGGCGCTCTACTCCCCCCTACTTCGCCTCGTAGCAATCGACGACCAGACGGTTCAACAGGCGCACGCCGAAGGCGGTGGCGCCCTTCGGTGACAAGGACTTGTCGGCTTTCGCCCAGGTCACGCCGGCGATATCCAGATGCGCCCACGGCGTCTTGCCGACGAAGCGTCCCAAGAACTGCGCCGCCGTGATCGAGCCGGCGCCGCGGCCGCCGGAGATGTTCTTCATATCGGCAATGTCGGATTTCAACATTTTATCGTAGACCTCGCCCTGAGGCAGCCGCCACACCAATTCGCCGACCTCCTCGCCGGCATCGGCCAGCCGTTCCGAAAGCTTGTCGTTGTTGGAAAAAAGACCGGCATATTCACTGCCCAGCGCAACAATAATGGCGCCGGTCAAGGTCGCCAGATCGACAATGAACTTAGGCTTGAACCGGTTGTTGGCGTAATGCAGCGCATCGGCCAGCACCAGGCGGCCTTCGGCATCGGTGTTGAGCACTTCGATGGTCTGGCCCGACATCGAGGTCACCACGTCGCTGGGACGCTGGGCGTTGGAACCGGGCATGTTTTCCGCCAAGGCGACGACACCGACCGCATTGACCTTGGCCTTGCGTCCCGCCAGCGCCTTCATCAGGCCGATGACGACGCCGGACCCGCCCATGTCGTATTTCATTTCTTCCATGCCGCCCGACGGTTTCAGGGAGATGCCGCCGGTATCGAAGGTAATCCCCTTGCCGACGAAACAGATCGGCTTGTCCTTTTTGGCTTTCGCGCCGCGTTTGCCGTTCCAGCGCATGACCACCAATCGGCTTTCACGGATCGAACCCTGGCCGACGCCAAGCAACGCCCCCATGCCGAGACGCCGCATTTGCGGCTCGCCCAGGACCTCGACCTTGACGCCCAGTTTAGTCAGCTCCTTGCATCGCTTGGCCAGGCTATCGGGATAGATCACGTTGGGCGGCTCGGTCACCAGGTTGCGGGTCATGAAGACCCCCTGGACGACCTTGTCCCTGGCCCGGAATTCAACCTTGGCCTTGGCCGCGCCCCGGCAGCGAAGCGTCATCGTCGTCAGCGTCGGCTTGTCATCATTTCCGTTTTTGGTGCGGTACTTGCCGAAACGATAGGAGCGAAGCTGGGCGCCTTCGGCGATGGCCGCCGCCATGTGGGCCGGATTAAGTTTCGTACCTTCCAAAGGGTCGACCAGGATCGTCGCCGCTTTTGATCCGGACGCCGCCAGGCTCGCATAAATGCGGCCGCCAAGTTTGCAGAGCGCCTGCTCATTCACGTCCTTGGCCTTGCCCAGGCCGACGATCAGCAGACGGTCCAACCGGGTCCCCGCCGGGGTCACCACGGCAAGGCTTTGCCCCGCCTTGCCCTTAAAGCGGCTGGCCTTAATCGCGCGGGTCAGCCCGCGATTGATCTTTTTATCCAGGGTTTTCGCCGAAGGCGTCAGCGTATTTCCCTCGAGAACACCGACCACCAATGCCCCCGTTGCGGCGGACCCAGGCCCGGAAAAGACGATTTTCATGGATTGCCCCTTTGTTTGCGTACCGACTGAGGACTCTAGCCCGACGGACGGCAAAGAAAAGGGTTTGTTGGAAGGGCCAAGGGATTACTTCTAGGTTTCAACCGTCTATTTTTCGTTGAGGGCTGCGTCGGGGGCCTGATAGTCCATGGTTTCCCCTTTGTCGCGGCTCATCAACCAGACAATGCCGCCGGGAATGGCAACCGCGATGCCGATCAGGCCAAACACCACCGATAGCGCCAGTGCGCCCTCGCCCGACACACCGATCAAGCCGAAAAACGTCACCATGGCGGTTTCGCGCACCCCCCAGCCACCAATAGAAATGGGAACGGTCATGATCAACATCACCGGCGGCACCAGCGTCAGACAGTCAAGCAAAGTCACGTTGAGCTCCAGCCCCAAGGCCAGGATCAGGACTATAAACGCCATGTTGATATGGGTCAGAATCCCCCAGAACAACACTTTGACCAAATGCCCGGGCACAAGAAACACCTTGCGCGCATCAATACCCAGGTTGCCGAGGCCGCGGACCAGCCGCCAGCGCCTCAGCGACGATGGCAGGCGGTCGAGAAACATCAGGAATGCAAGACCCACGATGCACCCAACCGTAACCAGCACCACGGCGGGAAGCATCAACGCCGCCGTCGCTTCATCGACGCGGGGCAGGAACCACTGAAGGGTTACGTCAATCAGCGCCACCAGGGCGACGACGGTGACGGCGCGTTCCAGCAAAACGCCGTTGATGGCGTTGCGCAATTCCATCCCCAGTTTGTAGACCTTGAACATGCGCACTGCGTCGCCGCCGACGGAAGACGGCAGCGCCTGGCTGAAAAACACACCGATGTAAAAAAGCTGGATCGCCTTGAAAATGCTGATTTCCGCGCCGATCGCCGAGAGTACCAAACGCCAGCGCTGTCCGCCGACGCAAATCTGCACCAACATTACACCGGCCGCGCCGGCCAACATCAAGGGGTCGATTGCGGCCAGCCGACGGCCTGCCTCGGCGAAATCAATCCCGCGGGACAGAAACCAGAACAAGAAACCCAACACCAAAAATTTCAGTGCCAGGGCCAGCATTTTTTTCGACATAGGGTACCCGATGGTATTTGCCGCAATTCGCCGCGGACTTTTAACAGGTCGGCGGGAGGGTGTCACTCAACATTAGGCGCCGATTCTGATCGATTGATGCTTGCGTCCCCAGTCGCCGGGCGGGCCGTCAATGAAGCCCGGCACCGGGGTGCCGCAGTTGGCGCAATTGCCGTTGTAATTGCCTGCCGTTTCGACCGCCCAGGCGGTGATGTTGTACCAATCGCGCCCGATCAGCATGTCGCCGCACTGGTGGCAGAGGGTCGCGTCCCCTTCGGGGTCATGCACGTTGCCCGTATAGGCATAGCGGATACCGTTTTTCATGGCGATTTTCCTCGCCCGGACCACGGTCTCCAACGGGGTGTTGGGTTTGCCGGTCATTTTCCAATCCGGGTGGAAGGCGGAAAAGTGCAAAGGCACGTCGGGTCCGAGATTTTCCATCACCCAGCCCGTCATCTCTTCGATCTCGGCCTCGCCGTCGTTTTCGCCGGGGATCAGCAGGTCGGTGATTTCGAACCAGACATCGGTTTCATGTTTGAGGTATTTCAGCGTTTCCAGCACCGGCGCCAGCGAACCGGTGCAGAGTTCTTTGTAAAATTTCTCGGTGAATGCCTTGAGGTCGACGTTGGCGGCGTCCATGTGCTGGTAGAATTCGGCCCTCGGTTCGTCGGAGATGTAGCCCGCCGTCACCGCCACCATCTTGATGCCTTTTTCGTGGCACGCCTGGGCGGCATCGATGGCGTATTCCATGAAGATCACCGGGTCGTTGTAGGTAACGGCGACGGATTTGCACCCGGTTTTGACGGCGGCCGCGGCAATCATCTCCGGCGTCGCCTTTTCCTGCAAGCGGTCGAATTCGCGGGATTTGGAAATGTCCCAGTTCTGGCAGAACTTGCAGGTCAGGTTACAGCCCGCCGTGCCGAACGACAGCACCGGGGTGCCGGGCAGGAAATGGTTGAGCGGTTTCTTCTCAATAGGATCGACGCAGAACCCGGATGACCGGCCGTAGGTGGTCAGCACCACCGCACCATCGGCGACGCCGCGCACGAAACACAAGCCGCGCTGGCCTTCGTGCATCTTGCATGCCCTGGGGCAGACGTCGCATTGCACCCGGCCGTCATCGAGTGCGTGCCAATACTTAGTCGGGTGTCCTTCGATCCGGTCCTTAGTCATTGTCCTGGGTGCCGCCGGCGCTGCGCAGGTAATTGCTGTCAATATAGTGTTCTACATAGGCCTGCATGGTCGTGGCTTCAAACTTCGGCGGATTGTCGGCGCTGACACAGGTATCCAGGGCCTCGCTGGAAGTATCCGTGTCGGGGTTGAAAAACGTGGCGATGGAATAGCGGTCGTGTTTGGGCGGCACCACCCGGTGGGGTGTGGCTAAGAACCGGCCGTTGGACCAGCGGTTGAGGAATTCGCCGGTGTTGACGACGATGCCGTTTTCAACCGGGTCCGGCCACATCCAGTTTCCGTCCCGATCAAGCACCTGCAGGCCCGGCTCGTCGGCCATCGGCAACATGGTCAGGAAGCTGTGGTCGCAGTGCGGCGCGATGCCGAACTGATTATCCTCGGGTTTGAGCGGCGGATAATACGCATTGCGGCTCCACATGATCGGGTCGGTGAAAAAGGGCAAGAAAAAATCGGCAGTCTTATCCAGGGCCAGGGCGTACAGCGGCAGCAGATTAAAGCCCATCACCGCGATGGCCTCCTGATAGGCGACGACGGCATCACGGAAGCCATCGATATCGGGCCACCGGTTGGGGCCATGAAAGCGCCTGCGTTCCCGCACCGCCGGGTGGCCGTCGGGACGGTCCCGGGCCAGGGTCAGGGTTTCATTGAGGTCCTTCTTGGTGTTCTCGTTGATCACCGAGGTGACGTACACGGTCGAGCGGATCGGGATATAGCCTAGCGACGTATCGTCGATGGTGAATTTCAGCTTTTCGTCCAGCGGCAGCGCGAAAAATTTCTTTAACGCCGCATAGGCACCATCCAACAGATCAAAGTCGACGCTGTGATTGATGAAGATGGAGAACCCGATGTTTTCCTGAACATGTTGGATTTCGGTGGCCAGGTGTTCCCGGGCGCCGGCCTCGCCAGCCAGATACGGCCCCATATCAAGAATCGGAATGCGCTCGTACTTGCCGGTTTCAGGATTGATGGCGGAGTTCATGCGTTAAGCCTAGCCAATTCTTCCGAGCAGGGGAATAGCCCCCCTATTGCCCGGCCCGTTCAACCAGTTTCAGGACCAAGGGCAGGATATTCCTGACGATCACGGCGACGCCCTTGGGGTTGGGATGGATGCCGTCATCCTGGTTTAGCGCCGGCTTGGCGACGACGCCTTCCAACAGGAACGGAAACAACGGGACGCCGTGCTCCGTCGCCAGCCTGGGGAACACCGCATTGAAGTCGGCACCGTATTCCGGGCCTAAATTGGGCGGCGCCCGCATGCCCGCCAGCAACACCGGCAGCCCGGCCTTTTTCGCGGCATTAAGTATAGCGTTGAGGTTGGCGTAGGTCTGTTCCGGCGCCAGTCCCCTGAGGCCGTCGTTGGCGCCCAGCGCCACGATCAACGCATCCGGTTGGGCGGATAGCGACCAGGCCAGACGCGAGCGTCCGCCCGCCGTGGTGTCGCCGGATACGCCGGCGTTGAGAATTTGCGCCCCCGGCGCGTCTTTTTGCAGGGCTTCTTGAAGCTTGTCCGGAAGCGATTCGCCCTTGATCAGGCCATGCCCAGAAGTCAGGCTGTCGCCGAGCATCAGAATCCGAACCGGTTGGCCCGCTGCCGCAGACACCACCGGAGCCGCCGCCATGACCAGCAACGCCAAGAGGCCCCCGTTGACAACCCGCCGAAAGGCACTACGTCTTCCATCGCTGAAAATTTTACGGGCATGATCCATGACGGAACCAAACTCCTCCGACCCGGTTCTAAACCTTGAGGGCGTTCAACTGCAACTCAGCAGTGACGCCGGGCCGGTTTCGATCCTGCGCGGCATCGACCTGACGGTGGCCGCCGGTGATGCCGTCGGCGTCGTCGGGCCGTCCGGTTCGGGCAAGACATCCTTGCTGATGATCATCGCCGGGCTGGAGAAAACCACCGCCGGGCGGATCACCGCGGCGGGTACGGAAATTTCCGGATTGGACGAAGATTCCCTGGCCCGGTTCCGGCGCGATCACATCGGCATCGTCTTTCAGAACTTCCATCTGGTGCCGACCATGTCGGCGCTGGAGAACGTCGCCCTGCCGCTGGAATTCGCTGGTTTGGGGGCCGGAGACGGCCAAAATGCCTTCGTCCGCGCCGAGGCCGAATTGGAAGCCGTCGGTCTCGGTCACCGCTTGGCGCATTATCCGGGCCAGCTATCCGGCGGCGAACAACAACGCGTTGCGCTGGCCAGAGCGTTCGTCACCGGGCCGAAGATTCTGCTCGCCGATGAGCCCACCGGCAGCCTCGACCAGGCCACCGGCGATGGCATCATCGATCTGTTGTTTCAATTGCATGAACGGCTCGGCACCACCCTGATCCTGGTCACCCATGCCCAGGAACTGGCATCGCGCTGCACCCGCATCGTGCAATTGGCCGACGGGCGTATTGTTGATAACAAGGGCGGTTCCGATGACGGATGATTTCAACCTCGCCTGGCGGCTGGCGCGGCGCGAACTGCGCGGCGGTCTTGCCGGGTTCCGGGTTTTCCTGACCTGCATTGCGCTCGGCGTCGGCGCCATTGCCGCCGTCGGCGGCCTAAGCCAGTCCATCGTCGCCGGGCTTGACGCCAACGGCACACGGTTGTTGGGCGGCGAGGTCGATCTGCGGCTGCTGCACCGCCCGGCTTCCCTGGACCAGTTGGCTTATTTGGAAGCGCAAACCCAAACCCTGTCCGCCGCCATTAAGATGCGCGCCATGGTCCGCCCCGCCGACAGCCGGGACAAACGGGCAATGGTGGAACTCAAGGCCGTCGATCGGGCCTATCCGCTGATCGGCCCACTGGAGACGGCCCCACCGCTGCCCAGAGATCAACTTCTCGGCATCAAGGACGGCATCTGGGGGACGGCCGTGGACGCCAACCTGATGACCCGCTTAGGCCTGAAGCTCGGCGATACCATCCAACTTGGCGCCGCCACCTTCCAGATGCGGGCGACCGTTGCCTCGGAACCCGACCGGGTCGCGACCGTGTTCAGCTTTGGTCCGCGGTTACTGATTTCTTCGGCGGCGCTGGCGGCGACCGGGCTGGTGCAGCCGGGAAGCCAGATCCGATACCATTACCGGATGATGATGAAACCCGGTGTCCGGGCCGAAGACTGGACCGGCGGGTTGGAGGCCGCTTTTCCCACCGCCGGGTGGCGAATCAACACATCCAAGGACGCCGCCCACGGGGTGCGGCGATTTATCGACCGGATGACCCTGTTTATGACCTTTGTCGGGCTGACGGTGCTGCTGGTCGGGGGCTTGGGCGTTACCAGCGCCGTGCGCAGTTACCTGGACGGCAAGACCGCCACCATTGCCACCTTCAAATGCCTGGGCGCCCCGGGGCGGCTGATCTTTACCGTCTACATGATGCAAATTCTGATCCTCGGCGGGCTCGGCGTGCTGATCGGGCTTGTCTTCGGTGTCGGCGCACCGTTAGCCCTGATTGAAACCGTCGGCCAGCAACTGCCGGTAGCACCGGTGGCGGGAATATATGGCAAACCCATCATCAACGCCGCCGCCTTCGGCCTGCTGGCGACGGTGACCTTCGCCTTGCTGCCGGTGGCCCGGGCCCGAACGGTGAAGGCGGCGGAATTGTTCCGCGCCCGGGTCGCCCCGGTCAGCGGACGCCCCGGCGCCGCCTTCGTCGCCGCGGCGGCATTGGGCGTCGCCATGCTGGCGGCGCTGACCTTGCTGACCGCCAACGACCAACGCTTCGCCATCTGGTTCATCGGCGGTGCGGTGATGGCGTTGGTGTTGTTGCGTAGCGGCGCCGGCCTGGTGATGGCCGCGGCGGCCCGGATTGAGCCCTTTCGCAACGGCGCCTTGCGGATGGTTCAGGCCAACCTTTATCGGCGCGGCGCCTCGACCCCGAACATCATCATCTCGTTGGGACTGGGGCTATCGGTGCTGGTCGCCATCGCCTTGATCGAAGGCAACATGCGCCGCCAGATCGAGGACCGGCTGCCGGAACAGGCGCCGGCCTTCTTCTTCATTGATATCCAGCCGAACCAGTCCGCCGCTTTCGACGCCGCCGTCACCGCCGTCGCCGACACTAAGGGCTACATGCGGGTGCCGACGCTCAGGGGCCGCATCGTCAAGATCGCCGGCGTCCCGGTCGAGAAAGTCAACGTCGCCCACGGCAGCCGCTGGGCCACCCACGGCGACCGGGCACTGACCTATGCCGCTTTGGCCCGCACCGATTCCAAAATTGTCGCCGGCGAATGGTGGCCCGCCGATTACGCCGGCCCACCGATCATTTCCCTGGATGCGGGGTTAGCCAAAGGCTTCGGTATCGGCCTCGGCGACACCCTGACCCTCAATATTCTCGGCCGCGAAATTACCGCCAAGGTGGCCAGCCTGCGCGAGATCGACTGGCGCAGCCTGCGCTTCGATTTTGCCATCATCTTCGCGCCGGGCACGCTCGAAGCCGCCCCGCACACGTCCATCGCCGCCATTGAAGCGCCCCGCCACCGCGAAGACGCGGTCGAACGCGCCGCCACCGACGACTTTCCCAATATTTCGGCGATCCGGGTCCGCGAAGCGCTACAGGCGGCGGCGAAAATCTTAGAAGGCATCGGCGCGGCGATCACCGGAACGGCGGCGCTGACGCTGTTGGCCGGCGCCGTCGTGCTGGCCAGTGTCATCGCATCGGAACACCACCGCCGTGTCTACGACGCCGTCGTCTATAAGGTGCTGGGTGCAACCCGTAAGCGCGTGGTCGGACTCTACCTGCTGGAGTACGGCGTGCTGGGCTTGATCACGGCGGTGATCGCGGCGGCCATCGGCACCCTGACCGCCTGGGCGGTGATCCGCTTTTTGATGGAGGCCGAATGGACGTTCTTAGGCAGCGTCGTCACCGTCACCACCGGACTTTGTCTCGCCGTCACCCTTTCCATGGGTTTGATCGGCACCTGGCAAGCCCTGGGCCACAAAGCCGCGCCGCACCTCAGGAACGAATGAGCCTAGAGGTCGGCGGCGGATTCGGAGTCCTTATCCGAATGGACCTTGTGCTTGATAATTTCGAATTCCGTATGCGGGCAGCTGCCGTCGTTGAAAACGTAGTGCCGGGCCTGAAGATCGCTCTCAAAAAGACCAACGGCGGCGCCATCAATGGTGCCGTCCTGTTTTTTGTAATAGAGGGCGTAGACATACATGGCCTGATTATAACCAAATCATAGCCGCCGATACATCACCAGGGCATCGACAAGGCCCTCGGTGGCGTGGCGAAAGGCGCCGGACAGGGTGCCGATGGTCTCGAACCCCATTTCCGTCCACAGCTGTATCGCGCCCTCGTTTCCGGTGACGACCAAATTATATTGCATGGCGGAAAAACCCAGACGGCGGGCCTCGTCAAGAGAATGAGAGCACAGTTGGCGGCCGACGCCCTGCCGCCGGGCTGAGGGGTGCACCATGTAGCCGGCGTTGCAGACATGCGCGCCCAATGTCGGCTGATTGGGTTTCAGATAATAGGTGCCGAGCACGCCGTCCCCATCAATGCCGACGTAGGTCGCTTGGGGCAAATCGATCCACAGCGCCTTGGCGTCGGCTTCGGTGGTGCCGGGCGCATAGGGATACGTATCCCCGGCTTCGACAACCAAATGGAAAATTTCCCAAATTCCCGGCCAATCGGCGGCGGTGGCGGCGCGGATTTCAATCATCGAAGTATTCCGTCCAGTAGCGTCTCCTGATAGGCTAATCAAGCGGGTTTGCTTAAACAATCTGCAATCTTGAGGGCGCTATGACTTTTATTAGAGATGCCGCCATGGCTGGCCAGTTCTATCCCGGCACCGCCGCAGAGTTGGACACCACGGTCCAAAATTTTCTGGACGCAGCGGACGCGGGACAGGGCCCCGTCCCCAAAGCCATTATCGCGCCGCATGCAGGCTATATCTATTCCGGCGCTATCGCCGCCAGCGCCTACGCCCAATTGATACCGATGGCCTCCGTCATCAAACGGGTGGTGCTGTTGGGACCATGCCATCGGGTCGCCGTCAGCGGCCTCGCCTTAAGCGGCGCCGAGGCATTCCGTACCCCCTTGGGCGATATCCCGATTGACCAAGCCGCCGCCGAGGAAATCCTGAAACTGCCTCAGGTCGAAATCTTCGACGCCACCCATGCCCAGGAACATAGCCTGGAGGTACATCTGCCGTTCCTGCAGGTGGTATTGGATGAATTCTCCCTGGTGCCGCTGGTCGTCGGCGAGGCGCCGCCCGGTGATGTCGCCGGCGTCATTGAGGCGCTATGGGGCGGGGCAGAAACGGTGATCGTCATCAGTTCCGACCTCAGTCATTATCTTGATTACGACCAAGCGCGCGCCATGGATAACGACACCTGCAAGGCCATCGAAGGCCTGAATCCGTCAGCTATTTCCAGCCACGGCGCTTGCGGGCGATACTCCGTCGGCGGGTTGTTGCAGGTTGCCAAACAGCGGGGAATGACGGTGACGACGCTCGATCTCCGCAATTCCGGCGACACTGCCGGCCCCAAGGACCGGGTGGTCGGATATGGCTCGTGGATGTTTCAAGAGGCCCCGGGGGTGGCCCCCGAAGAAAATAATAACGGCGACAGCCGCGACGGGGACAAAAACCAAGAGGCGCAGGAATGATTGACAATGGCGACCTGCCCCAGGCAATCCTCAACGATCATGGGGAAACGCTTCTGCAACTGTCCGCCAGATCCATTGAAAATGGCCTGAAGAACGCCAAGCCGTTACCCGTCAGCCCCGATGACTATGCGCCCGAGCTGGTGGAACTCGGCGCCAGTTTCGTCACCTTGAAACGGGGTGGAAAACTGAGGGGATGCATCGGTTCGTCCGAGGCCTACCGGCCGCTAATCGCCGATGTCTCCGAAAACGGCTTTCGCGCCGCCTTCAAGGACCCCCGCTTTCCGGCCCTTAAGCCCGTGGAGATCGAGGGCCTGCATCTGTCGATCTCGCTGCTCAGTCCGAAATCGCCGATGTCGTTTACGGACGAGGCGGAATTCCTGCAATCCCTTAGGCCCCAAATCGACGGCCTGATCATCGAAGACGGCGGGCGCCGTGCCTTGTTCCTGCCGTCGGTTTGGGCGCAACTGCCGGAAACCAAGACCTTTGTCGAACACCTGAAAGCCAAGGCCGGAATGTCCAAGGACCACTGGTCAGACGATTTCAAAGCTTGGCGCTTCACCGCGGACGAGATAACCCAGGACACGCTCGACGATCCGGCTTCGATCTGGAGCAATTGACATCCCGCCCCCGGCGGTGAGAATCATCGGACCGGACCCGGGATGGGTCGGATGGAGGTAAAAACGCGTGCTCAACATTTCATTGGACCTTTTGACCCAGGTCGGCGACATCACCAAGCGGGCCGGCCAGGAAGTCATGAAGATTTACGAAACCGATTTCCAGGTCGAGGAAAAGGCAGATAAATCCCCGGTCACGAAAGCCGACAAAACCGCCGAAGAACTAATTATCCGGTCCATCCGCATGGGCCTTACCGATAAATACCCGATCGTCAGCGAAGAAGCCTTCGCCGACGGCCACACGCCCGATATTGCCGACACCCCCTTCTGGCTGGTCGATCCGCTGGACGGCACCAAGGAATTCGTCAACCGTAACGGCGAATTCACCGTCAACATCGCCCTCATTGATGCCGGCAAGCCAGTGCTGGGTGTTATCCATGCGCCGGCACTTGGGCTGACCTATTGGGGCGCCCAGATCGGCGTCTTCACCCAGAGCGGCGACGAAGATGAACGCACCATCACCTGCCGCGAGGCTCCGGCAAACGGACTGACCGCCATGGTCAGCCGGTCGCACCGGAGCGACGATATGGAATCCTTCCTCGCCGATTATAATATCGCCGGTGAAACCACCTCGGGCAGTTCGATCAAATTCTGCCGCATCGCCGAGGGCCAGGCCGACATTTATCCCCGCATCGGCCGAACCATGGAATGGGACACCGCCGCCGGCCATGCCATCGTCCATTTCGCCGGCGGCAAGGTCACCGATATGGATGGCAACGAATTGCAGTATGGCAAGCCGGGGTTCGAAAACCCCCACTTTCTTGTCACCGGCCCGGGGGTCGCCAAAGCGACCCCGGATTCATGATGACGGGGGGACACCCCCCAGTGACCCCCCCGGGGGTTGAACCCAAAACCGCAACGTGACTGAGGATCGCGCCCCTATCGTCCCTGCCGATAGCGAATCTATCGCCACGGCGGCGAAGCATCTTCGCGAAGGCGGCCTGATCGCCTTTCCCACCGAAACCGTTTATGGCCTCGGCGCGGACGCCACCAACGGCGAGGCCGTGGCCCGCGTGTTCGCGGCCAAGCAACGGCCCCAGTTCAATCCGCTGATCGTCCACGTCAAGGACACCGCCGCCGCCGAGGTTTCGGTCCGCCTCGATGATAGCGCCCGAAAACTGGCCGACGCCTTCTGGCCCGGCCCCCTGACGTTGGTGCTGCCACGCCGGGACGATCAAATCTCACTACTGGTCAGCGCCGGGCTGGAGACACTGGCGGTCCGGGTTCCCGGTCATCCCGTGGCACAAGCGCTGCTGGCCGAGGCCGGGGTGCCGGTGGCGGCGCCCAGCGCCAACATGGCCGGATGCATCAGCCCGACGGCGGCAGGGCATGTGGTCTTTTCCCTGCCCGGCGCGGAAAACGGCGGACCCGGGATGATTCTGGACGGCGGCCCCTGTAGCGTCGGCGTCGAATCGACGGTGATTGACCTGTCTGCCGGCGACCCTGTTTTGCTGCGTCCCGGCGGCATCACCTCCGAGGACATCGAGGCGGTGATCGGCCCCCTCGCCCCGCCTTCCGCAACCAATGCTGAAGCGCCAAAATCACCGGGCATGCTGGAACGTCATTATGCGCCGACGCTGCCGATCCGCTTGGACGCCACCGATGCCCGGCCCGGCGAGGCGTTATTAGGGTTTGGCCCCAAAGCGCCCGACGATGCCATCAACCTGAGCCCGACGGCGGACCTGAGCGAGGCGGCGGCGAATTTATTTTCGATGATCCGGACATTGGACGGGCCGCCGTTTGAAGCCATCGCGGTGATGGCGGTGCCGGACCAGGGCCTGGGCCGCGCCATCAACGACCGGCTGCGGCGCGCCGCCCAGAGGGAGGATTAGGTCAATATGACCGATTTTAAGTTCGGCGATCTTCCGTGGCGGGCCAAGGGGTCTTACATCGCCCACGCTTTCAAGGCGGCGTTCAAGCAACACCACAAATGGATGAATCCCATCTTCTCTCCGATGCTGGATGAAGAAAGCGTGATATTCGACATCGGTGGCCATTCCGGCCAGTACGCAAAATTGCTGGCCCGCCTCGCCAAACGCGGCCGGGTCTATTCGTTTGAGCCGAGCGGCTATTCGCGATCAATTCTGAACTTCGCCATCAAGATCAACGGCTTTGAAAATATCGAAGTGATCCCGCGGGGTTTGGGGGACGCGCCGGGAATGCTGACATTGACGACCCCGATAAAATCTTATGGCACCTTCAAATACGGCCTCGCCCACCTGGGGGATGAAGCGAATAACGATGCCGGTCACCATGAAGAGGTGGCGCTGACCACCATCGACGACTTCGCCGCCGAGGCAGGATTGAAACGCCTGGACTTCATCAAAATGGATGTCGAGGGCTGGGAATTAAGGATTCTGTTAGGCGGCGCCGAGACCATCCAACGATACCGGCCCACCATGATGATCGAACTGGTCGGACAGCAACTGGCCCGCGCCGGCGACAGCCTGGAAGAGGCATGGGCGCTTCTGCAATCGTGGGGCTATCACCAGGAAACCTTTATTGACGCGCACACCTTAAAGCCCAGCGAAACACCGCTGGAAGGAGACAGCTTCTGGCTGCCCGACTAATCCGTGTTCGTCGATCGCGCCGCGGCCAAACATAATGCCGTCAACATCAAATAACTGATCTGCCACCAGGCCGACCAGAAGGAGACGTTCAGCAGTCCCGATGACCAATATCCCACGTTGACCAACAATGCGGCGAAAAGCGCCGTATCACCGCTTTTCAAAAAACCGACGGCCAGTTTCAGGCAAACCGTGACCACCAGGGTCAGGAGGGCCAGGGCGCCGATGGCGCCGGTCTCGGCAAAAACCTCAATCAGCCAGTTATGCGGATGTGACGGGATGATGTGGAGATTGGTGCGAGGCAGCGGCATATCGGCCCCGGGCAGCAAATTGATCGCATTGATGCCGTTGCCGAACCAAGGTGAGCGCATCGCCATATCGATGGCATGCGCCCAGATCGTTTGACGTTGAAAATCGATCAGCCAGGGCGGAAAGATGATGATGGCGCCTTCCGGGACAAAATAATCAAAGCGCCTTTCATACAGCCACAACATCAAGGCAACAGTTATAATGGCGAAAACAGCTAGAATGATGACGTTGAGAATGGGCCGCCCTTTAAGGTAAATCACAAAACCGCCGACAACGATCAACATTGCAAACAGTCCTGCTACAGCTGAACGGTTGTAGGTAAGCCAAACAATGGCGACGAGCCCGATGGCGGTGGCCAAAGCCGGCATTTGCCAGCGCCCGCCAAGGCTGCGCCCGGCCCACACCAACACCGGCACCAGCAACATTCCCACGCCTGCGTACGCCTTGAGAAGATTCGGCGGCCGGAACCCCTCATAAGGCGTCGCGGACCAGCCCGACCCCCGGATAAAAGACAGGACATCGGGCAGGAAGGTGAGTGCACTGAGGGCAAACACAACGCTCACGGCGCCGGCCACAATGACCGTCTTGAGGGCCATCGTCAGGACCGCGCGATCCTGTGACAGCAGCGCCCAAAGTAGCGTGATCAAGCCGACGAAAATAGGGACCCGGGCCCACGCCTCAAACGACCGCAAGGGTAGCGGTGAGAAATACATGCTGGGCAGCCACAGAGCCAACACGATCAGGAAAAGCACGCCGACGGGAGAACCCGCCCGTTCGATCATCGCCCGCCAGCACGCGCCCCGTTCCGGCAGCAGGGGCAAAATTAGTACCGCCACCATCAGGGGGACGGCCAACACCGCCCTGCCAAAAACGAGACTGGGAATCGCGAGTCCGCACAGAAACCCCACCATCAGGGGGGTGGGTTTTAAAAAATCAATACGCATCAGTAATTTTTTGGTTCACAAATTCGGCAAGATTTTAAGATGGATGCCTACAGGGAAACGCCCTGCACCAATCAACGGACATAATCATAATCAAGCCCAAAAGTGCAAGCCAAACGACACTACTGGTCTTATTCCGCCGGGCTAGGCGCGGCCTCGGTCATGGCGTTATCCTCAGCCGGAAGCAACAACGCGGACAAGAAAACCAGCACGGCGACGATAGCAAGCACGATCATCAACGTCTCGAAGCCGCCGCCAGCCGCCAGGATCGCCCGCGCCGTCAACAGCGACAGCGCCCCAATTACCAAATTGAGCATGAATTTTACCGACATCACCTTGGTCCGCCAAACATCCGGTACATAGCGAGAAATAACGGCATCGGTGATGGGGATTTGCCCGAAAACGAAGGCCATGGCTAGTAACGAAGCAGCCAGAAGCCCGTAATTGCTCTGTGTCGCCATCACCCCGATCATTACCGGCTGTCCCATCGCAACGACCAACAGCACCGGCTTGATCGGACGCCGATCGATAATACGGCCGACGGCGAGTTGCGCCCATGCGGCAACGGCATAGACAATGGCTGCGAGCGCCCCGGTCACGGCGATGTCGACGCTGACGTTCAGCATCGAAACTTCGAACATACGCGGTATGACGAAGGTCAAGGCGCCGAACAGGAAGCCGCCGGCGGAAGACACCAAAGCCAGTGCCATCAGCGCCCGTTTCCAGCCGGGCATGAAGCCGACCATAGCCCTTTCGCGGGGGCACGGTTCCGGCGACTTCATGCGGCCCGCCCGGTTGAAGTAAACAAATCCGAACCCGATGAGGATGGCAATGACTCCAGGAATGGCGAAGGCCAGCCGCCAGTCGTAATCGGCGAGGATAAACCCGGTAATCAGCGGCGCCGCCGCCACGCCCATATTGCCCCACACTCCATTGGCGCCAAGCCGCCAGCCGACATTGCCGCCGCCTTCAACAACCATGGCAATGCCAATCGGGTGGTAGATAGCGGCGAACATGCCGATCCCGGCAAGACCAAAACCGATCCCAAGCGGGCTGCTGGCAAAACTGGTGGCGATGGAGGCCAGCCCGATGCCGATAAAGAACACGGCGATCATTCCCCTGCGATTCCACTTGTCGGCCAGATGCGCGGCAATAGGCGCGCAGGCACCGAACAAGACCAACGACGGCACGCCATAGGGAATCATTTCAGTATACGCCCCGTCCCTGGCCAAGCCGAAGGAAAGGCCTGCACTGAAAGCGGCCTTGGCGAAGATCAGCATGAACAGGTGATCGACAAAATGACCGACGTTCAGGAATAGGAATCGGGTGCGTTGGTCGCTTAATGCAAACATGGGGCGGTTCCGCGTTTTCCCTTTAACAAAGGGCAACCTTGGCGCCGCCCGGAAAGGACCGGTCACACGCCGGGGAAGGACCATAACACTTAATCGGCGCCGGGAAAGCCTCGACGAAAAGCCACCCCGCCTATCGGCGCAACCTGTCATGGCCAAAAAGCAAGTTGATTTTGATATCCCGGCGAAAGGTAATGTTGCGGCAGCCGAGCTTTCCAGTCTCCCTGCCCTCGGTGTCGCTAAGACATTCGGCCGAATTCACCAGCTTGGCTTTTTTCTTTTTATAGGTGGTCCACTTTGTATTGTTGTCGCCGGCGTTGGCCTTGAATGAATCGGAAATTCGCCATTGCGCCGCCCGCGAGCATTGCGCCTTGAGGTGGGCTTTGGAAATGGCCCCGGCGCCGAAGGCCTTGATGCACTCCTTATAAAGATTGTCAAGGCAGCCCCGAACCTTCGCGGCATTGCCGCCGACAAACCACGGGTCCAACAACCAGAAGGCCTGATGCCCCTTGAAGGTGGTGCCATCACCCTTGAACTCGGCGATTTTAACGTCGAGATCAAGCCGTAAACCATTGGTCTTCTGGCCTTTTTTCTCATCGGAGCGCTGGATCAAGGCCTCCAACTCGATACGCGAATTGCCGTTGATTTCGTCGTCACCCTTGAGGCGGGTACTCAATGGATAGACGTTCAAATTTGGGATATTAATAGTAAACTGACAGGAATTATCCTGCCCGGTGGCCTGGGCCAAGCCCGGCAAAAAATATACCGCTGCCATAAAGGCGGCGACAATATAATTCCTGATAGTAGCGTCCACAGGGTAAGCCCTTTATTCTTGTCTCGGTTCGCACCCATATTCTGGAACGCTGGCCGGCAATTTCAATATATAAAGAAATAATATGACCATCACTGAGAATTTTTCAAGCGCCATCAAGGACGCCGTCGGGCCAAAAGGCTGGTCCACCGATGACGACCGGATCGAGGCCCATGTCACCGAACGGCGCGGCCTGTGGCACGGCCAATGTGACCTTGTCGTCAGCCCGGCTTCCACCGAAGAGGTCGCCCAAGTCATGTCCATCTGCCATGACGCCGGGGTCGCCGTTGTTCCCCAGGGCGGCAACACCGGGCTGGTTGGCGGCGGCGTGCCCGAAGGCGGCATCGCCCTGTCGTTGGCCAGACTCAACACCGTGCGTGGCATTGACGCGGCCAACAATACGATGACCGTGGACGCCGGCTGCATCCTGGCCGACGTCCAGGCCGCCGCCGAGGCCGAGGATCGGCTGTTCCCCCTGAGCCTTGGCGCCGAGGGCAGTTGCCAGATCGGCGGCAACCTTTCCACCAATGCCGGCGGGGTCCAGGTGCTGCGCTACGGCAACGCCCGCGATTTGGTATTGGGGTTGGAGGTCGTCTTGCCCGACGGCCGTGTCTGGGATGGCCTCAAGGCGCTGCGCAAGGACAACACCGGCTATGACCTCAAACACCTGTTCATCGGCGCCGAGGGGACGCTGGGCGTCATTACCGCCGCCGTCCTGAAACTGTATCCGCTGCCGCAATGCCGTGAAACCGCCCTGGCCGCCCTCGGCAATGCCGACAAGGCGCTGGCGCTTTTCCAACGCGTCGGGCGCTTCACGGGAGACGCCCTGACCGCGTTTGAATACATCAACCACCAGAGCCTGGACATCGCCGTCACCCATATACCCGGATTAAAAGACCCATTTGAGGCGGCCCACGAATGTTATGCGTTGATCGAACTCTCGGGACCGGACGGCATCAAAGATGCCCTGGAGCAGACTCTAGCCGGGGCCATGGAGGACGGTCTGGTGGATGACGCGGTAATCGCCGCCAGCGGCGCCCAGGCGGCAGAACTTTGGCATATTCGCGAAACCATTCCCGAGGCCCAGGTCAACGCCGGCGCCAGCATAAAACACGATGTTTCGGTGCCGATCTCCAAGGTGCCGGCGTTTCTCGTCCGTGCGCAACAGATCGTCGAGGCCGAAATCGCCGGTATCCGGGTGGTCGCCTTCGGCCACCTTGGCGACGGCAACATTCACTTCAACCTAAGCCAACCGGAAGACAAAGACGGGGAAGCCTTTTTGGCGGAATGGGGACGGATCAACCGTTTGGTCCATGACCTAGTCGACGAATTGGGCGGCAGTTTCAGCGCCGAACACGGCATTGGGGTGCTGAAAAAAGACGACCTCAAGCGCTATACCTCGGCGGTGGAACTGGAACTGATGCAAACCCTGAAGCAAACCCTCGACCCCAAGGGAATCATGAACCCCGGAAAGGTTTTGTAGGGTTTCAGGCCATTGCCAAACGTCTTGGAAATCCCGCCCCAGGCGCCGGCCATTTATTTATCGACTATTTTGATCTACAGTGACGCCAATGGCTTTTCTTGGAGAGCGTGATGAAAAGGCACTCTTGCGGCCATAAGCATTCATCCTTAGCCGTGGTAAAAAGCGTTGTTCGCGTTGCCTTTGTAGCGATTGGCCTGACCGTCGGCGCCTTAGCAGCCATATCCATTTTCATCACCGCCCCGGTCTTCATCAGCCCCGCCCTGGCCTGCGATGATTGTGGCGGTAGTGACGGCGGCGGAAGCAGCGGCAGCAGCGATGGCGGAGGCGAAAGTGATTTCGGCGCTTCGACTGACGCGCCCAAGCCGGTGGGTTTCGGCGACTCCTCCATCAACATAATTACCGACGGCGTGCCGAAATCTAAAAAGAAAGGACCGCGCGTACAAACCGTGATTGGGATCATCAATCGCCTCGGCGGGTCGTCAATTGATTCCAAGCGGTCGATGCGGCCGCTTCAGGGACGCGGCTCCGGCAGCCGCCCGCCATATAGGCCTCCCTGGGACGGCACCGGCGGCTACCCCAGCGGTTACCGCACCAGCCCCCCCTCGACGCCGCAGAGAGAAACCGGCGCACCTGCTTCGCCCGTCGGGATCACCGAAGGCACCCATACCCTGGAATGTTCCGGTTGTATTGCATGGGGGGGCCGGATAAGCAGCCCAGTGTTCCGGCGAAGCAGGCTAAACAGAAGGTCGTTCAAATCATTACAATCACAAAAGTCCGTTCCATCTGGGGCCTGCCCCAGGCTGTGCTCGACCAGATCATGGCGCTGGTGCAAGCCGTGGTCAACGCCCTGTTGGGGCAACCGGCGGTGACCTTGAACGCCGTCATGACTCTCACTGATGTCCTTCTCGAGGTCAGTGTGGAAATCAAAGGCATTGAGAAGAATTTCACGATTTCCCTCATGGACGCCCTCGAGGCCTATCAAAGTGCCCTGGCCAAAGGCGTCTCCCCGGTAGATGCACTCCTTGGTACGATAACCGATGTCGCCGCAAAAGAAGGCATCCCCATCGGCCCAGAGACCATGGCCTCGATCATGGGTCAACGCGGCGCCAATATGCTGAACCGGGCCGCCGCGCCCCAAGGGACCACGGGACAAACACAGCAAGGCCTGGAGGACATGTTCAGCGGCCTCTCCTCGCCGGCCGCGACTGTCGATTTTGCACAGGTGTCGACCCCAGTCCCAACCCAGGTCGCCGGCCCGACGCAAGTCAAAACCCAGGCCATCAACGTCGGCTTACGATCCTTGGCCAGGAACAAGATTCCCTGGCATGCGACCATGGCCATCGGCGCCGCGGTCCTGAGCATGCGCGGACAAGCCAAACCGGTAGACCTCTTTCCCGTCTCCCTTTCACCGGAAGCCGCCAAGGACTTGCAGGACCCGGATTTCCGCTACGAAGGATACGCCCTCTCCGGGCTTGCGATCACCGAATTTCAAGCGTCCACGGCGCAACCCGGCGCCGTCGAAATAAGCGCGCTGTTGACCTTTTCCGACGCCATCGGACGGCGGGTATCGACGATGCTTGCGGTTCGTTACGGTTTTTCGGGCCGCAACGTAAAAATCCTGAAGGCCTCCGTTCTTCCCGTCGCTCCGTCCAAACCGCTGGCGAAAATATTCATTGTCCCGGCGAAGGACGTTCCCTCGAATTTCCTTCAACTCGATGAAAGGGAAATGCTCACCCATGTCGCCGCCAAGGCGGTTCGCCGGTCAGGCAATATCCAGAAAACGAAGAAGGACTATTATGTCTTCGCCTATTATCTCGACCGGCTTCCGGCAGACGCGGAAGTGCAGTTGCGGGTAAGTGAAGCCAAGGACGGCATACGCGGCGACCCCGGGAATTCGGTCGGGCTGTACTACCAGGGCCGGCGGGTCGCGGTGCAACGGGCGACGTTCGCCCTCAACGGCAAACATGAACTGTTCTTCAAGGCACTCTATCAACCTGCCTCGGAAGGCCGGCCTAGCCCGCAACTAGCGGAAGTGGTCTCAACGCATATTTAGAGTCTATCTGGTTAATATAGGCCCTCTCTGATGGCTGGTGGTGAGTCGGCCCGTTAGGCGCGTCGCGCGGCGCGATTAAGGCGCATCGGGCAAGCGGCGCAACGCGGCGGACGGCCGCCACATGCCACCCCTTAAGGCGCCGGGGCCTTTGGGCTTGGCGGGCGTCACGCTTATTGACCTTAGCACCGCTATGCTCTGCAAAGCGCTCCTACTCCAAACCCAAATGCCCTCGGTCAGAGTGGGCCTATATTAACCAGATAGACTCTAAGCGTCTGCAAGTAAGTCCCGCTGTTTATCCTTGAAACCGACGATGACGCGACCGTCTAATTCAAACACCGGGCGTTTTATCAACGCCGGGTGAGCCGCCATCAGGGCCGCCGCGCTGGTCTCATCAATCGAGTCCTTTTCGGCGTCCCCGAGGCCGCGCCAGGTGGTGCCGCGTTTATTCAGCAGCGTTTCCCAGCCGACGGCGTCGATCCAGCGGGTAATGGTTGCTTCATCGACACCGTCCCGGCGCACGTCGCGGAATTGGTGCGCCAGGTCCTGTTCGTCGAGCCACTTCAGCGCTTTCTTGCAGGTGTCGCAGTTTTTCAGGCCATGAACGGTAATCACTTATTTTTATCGCTTCCAGAAGCTCGACAAAGCCACTATATCAAAATATCAAAATCGGACATCAACCTGAACGACAACGGACCCGCCCTATGCTTGCCGTGATTTCCCCCGCCAAGAAACTCGATTTCGAAACCGAACCGCATTTCCAGGAGCATACTCAGCCCAAGTTCCTGGACAAGGCCGATATCCTGGTCGGCCAAGCGCGCCGCCTCAGCCGTGCCGACCTGGGCCGGACCATGAAACTCGGCGACAAGCTGGCGGACCTCAATTTCCAGCGGTTCCAGGACTTTTCGACGCCATTCACGCTGGCCAACGCTAAGCAGGCGGCATGGGTGTTTAACGGTGACACCTACATCGGCCTCGATGCCACCAACCTGGGGCCCGCCGATCTCGATTTCGCCCAGGATCATTTAAGGATTCTGTCGGGACTTTATGGGTTACTCCGACCGCTCGACCTGATCCAACCCTACCGGCTGGAAATGGGCGCCAAGTTCCAGCCGCCGCAAGCCGATAACCTTTATGGGTTCTGGGACGGACAGCTGACGGCAGCGATCAACGAAGCCACCGCCACCCAAAATGACCGCAGCGTTATCAATTTAGCCTCGGTGGAATACTTCAAGGCCGTCCATGAAGATGACCTCATTGGACCGGTCATCACGCCGGTGTTCAAGGAGGTTAAGTCGGGTGTCGCCAAGGTGTTGGGCATGTTCGCCAAAAGGGCAAGAGGCGCGATGGCGCGCTATATCATCAAAAACCGCCTTGAGGGCCCCGAACAGTTAAAATCCTTCGACGCCGACGGCTACGCCCACCGGCCTGATCTGTCCGAAGGCAACACCTGGGTCTTTACCCGCGAACAGACCTAAAGGTCCCCTGGACATGCCCTTGCGGTTGGTGTTCAGTTGCAGGGATGACTGTTTATCAAGCCCCATTGGACGAGATGCGGTTCGTGCTCAACGAACTGGCGGACCTTGACGGCATTTCCAAGCTTCCCGGTTATGAGGAAGCGACACCGGACCTGATCGACGCAATCCTGGAAGAAGCCGGCAAGCTGGCGTCCGAGGTGATGGCGCCGCTCAACAAAAGCGGCGATGAAGAAGGCTGCGTCCTGGAGAACGGCGTCGTCCGCACCCCGAAGGGCTTCCCCGAAGCCTATGCCCGTTTTATCGAAGGCGGCTGGAACAGCCTTCCTTTCGATCCTGATTATGGGGGCCAGGGGCTGCCGTTGTTGGTGTCGGCGGCGGCATTTGAAATCTGGCAGGCCGCCAATATGGCCCTCGCCATCTGCCCGACCTTAACGCAAGCCGCGGTCGAGCTGTTGACCATCCACGGTTCCGATCAACTGAAGGGGGTATTCATGGAAAAACTGGTGTCCGGCGTTTGGTCCGGCACCATGAACCTGACTGAACCTCAGGCCGGGTCCGACCTGTCGAAGGTGCGGACCAAGGCGGTCAAGGCCACCGACGGTGAGGGCTACCGGATTACCGGCCAGAAAATTTTCATTACCCACGGTGAGCAGGATTTTACTGAAAATATCATTCACATGGTCCTGGCCCGCAGCCCCGACGGTCCTGAAGGGATCAAGGGTTTGTCGCTGTTTGTAGTACCGAAATTCCTGGTCAAGGATGATGGGACTTTAGGAAACCGCAACGACCTCAGGTGCGTATCCCTGGAACACAAGCTGGGGATCAATGCCAGCCCCACCTGCGTGATGGCATTCGGGGACAATGCCGTTAGTGGCGAAGACGGCGGCGCCATCGGCTACCTGCTGGGCGAGGAAAACCGGGGCATCGAATATATGTTTACGATGATGAACAATGCCCGCCTGGCCATCGGCGTCGAAGGCGTCGGCGTCGCCGAGCGCGCCTATCAAAATGCCAGCGCCTATGCAGCCGAAAGAACCCAAGGCGGAGCTTTGGGCCCGGTCAGCATCGACCATCACCCGGACGTTCGCCGCATGCTGTTGTCCATGCGCGTCCAGACCGAGGCAATCCGGGCGCTGGCCTATTTTGCCGCCGCCGCCCTTGACGCCGCGCGGCGCCACCCCGACGAAGCGGCGCGCCGGGAAAAACAGGCGCTAGTGGATTTACTGATCCCCGTGGTCAAGGCCTGGAGCACCGACACCGGTATCGACGTCGCCAACACCGGCATTCAGGTCTTGGGCGGGGCCGGATACATCGAGGAATCCGGCGCCCCGCAATTCCTGCGCGATGTTCGCGTTACCGCCATCTATGAAGGCACCAATGGTATTCAGGCCCTGGACCTGGTCGGCCGCAAGGTCGCCCGCGACCAAGGCGCCGCCGCCAAGGCCTTGATTTCCGACATGCAGGCCCTGGATGGCGATTTAGGCGAAAAATCCGGTGACGACCTTGAGGCCATCCGCGCCGCCCTGGCCGACGCCATCGCGGCCCTGACCGAAGCCACCGATTGGATCGTCGAAACCCACCCTGAAAACCCCGAAGCCGTGGCTGCGGGGGCGGTTCCCTATCTGCGGCTATTCGGTATCGTCGCCGGTGGCTGGCTGATGGCCCGCGCCGCGCTGGCCGCCGAAAAACACCTGAGCCAAGGCGCTGAGGGGCAAGACGGGGGCGGCTTTTTCCCTGCAAAAATTGTATCTGCCCGGTTTTTTGCCGATCAATTCCTGATCCAGGCGCCGTCCCTTGCCGCCACCATCACCCGCGGTTGGGCTGCCGTCACCAGATTCAAACCCGGCGGCAATTAGAGCCCGGATTTTCATTCGGATCGGACTAAATATCGTTAGTCCTTGATTTTTTAGCTTTTTTCACACATTTTTAGCCTAATTCAACTACAAAAACCGGGCTATGAACGGCTTTACAAAATATATTCTGCGGCAGTTGATCGTGGGGATGATTCTGGTGACTTCGGTCCTGACCTGCATCATCTGGCTGTCACAGTCGCTACGATTCATCGAAATGATCGTCAACCGCGGGCTTTCGGGGGGGATGTTCGTTTACTTGACCGTGCTTCTGTTGCCGAATTTCCTGGTCATCGTGCTGCCGATAGCGCTGTTTACGGTGATCGTATTCACCTATTCAAAACTGATCACCGACCGCGAACTGGTGGTCATGCGGGCCGCGGGCTTGAGCCAATTTGCCTTGGCCAAACCGGCGCTGATTTTGGCGATGATCGTGATGGTTTTCGGATATGCGCTGAACCTGCAGGTGGTGCCGCAGTCGTATAAGAAATTCCGGGAATTGCAGTGGGACATTCGCTACAACTACAGCCACATCCTGCTTCGCGAAGGCGCCTTCAACCCGGTTAGTGACGGGATTACCGTTTACGTGCGCCAACGCACCAACGATGGGCAATTGCTTGGGCTTTTGGTCCACGATCAGAGCAATAAGGACCGCCCTGAAACCTTGATGGCGGGCAAGGGCGCCATGTTCAATACCGAGGAAGGGGCGCGGGTCGTTATGTTCAACGGCAATCGCCAATCCGTGGACAAGAAAACCAACAAGCTGTCGATCCTCTATTTCGACCGCTACGTATTCGACATGGCCGCCGGCACCGAAAAAGTCGCCGAACGCTTCCGGGAACCCCGGGAACGGCCCCTGGACGAATTATTCAATATCCGTCAGGCCGAGCCAAAAATGAATGACAAGGAATTCGGCAAGTTCATCGTCGAAGGCCATAAACGGCTGGCGTCACCGCTCACGGCCCTTGGCCTTACCCTGGTTGGTCTGGCGTGCCTGATTTCCAGTTCCTTCAGCCGCCGCACTCAGGCCCGCCAAGTCATTCTCGCCTGCGCCATTACATGTTCCCTTGTGCTCGGCGGCTTGGGCGTGGAAAATCTTGTCGCCAAGAATTTGGAACTGGTACCTCTGCTCTATGCCCTGGCCATGGCGCCGATCATTTTTGGTTATGCGGTCCTGGTCACCAATCAACGCCGCCGTCCACCCAGCACCGAACCATTAGCGGCCTAGCATGGAAGGGATTTAAGCACGTGCGTCTATCGACAACCCTCTCCGTCTATATCGGTCGCAATTTTTTGCTGAGCTTTGTGGTGTTGTTCGGCCTGTTCCTGCTGTTGATCCTTCTGTTCGACACGGTAGAGCTAATGCGCCGCGCCGCCGCCAAGCCAAATGTTTCATTCTCCCTGGTCATCGAAATGTCGCTCCTGAAGCTTCCCCATATGGGCCAGCAGGTTTTTCCCTTTGCCGTCCTGTTCGGCGGCATGATGGCATTCTGGCGGTTGACGCGAACCCATGAGTTGGTCATCACCCGGGCTGCAGGGGTCTCGGTTTGGCAATTCCTATTGCCGGTGATCGGCATAGCCTTTCTGCTCGGTTTATTCCAGATCGGAATCCTCAACCCGCTGGCGTCATCGACGGTCACCCGTTTTGAGCGGATCGAGGCGGTCACCCTGAAAGGCCAAAGGAGCTTCCTGGCCCTGTCCCAAGCCGGGCTGTGGCTCCGCCAAGCCAATACCGAAGGGCAATCGGTGGTGCATTCCAATTTCGTCCTGCAAGTGGACCAGGATGTCGAACTCAGAGACGTCATCGTTTTCAACTATAAGGACGCCGAACAGTTCGCCGGACGCATCGACGCGGAATATGCCCGCCTGGAGGACGGTTTCTGGCATATCACCAACGCCTGGGTGCATATCCCGAATGAGCAACCCCGCTTCGAAAAGGATTACTGGCTGGCCACCGACCTGACGCTCAACCGGATCCAGGATAGTTTCGCGCCGCCGGAAACCATGTCTTTCTGGGATCTTCCCGATTTTATCGAAACCTTAGAGAAAGCAGGCTTTTCCGCCATCAGACACAGGCTTTACTGGCATTCGCTGCTGGCTTCGCCGTTCCTCATGTGCGCGATGGTCTTGATTGCCGCCACGTTCACGCTGCGCCATGCCCGCCAAGGCGGCGGCATCTACATTATCGCCGGCGGCGTGCTGACGGGATTCATCCTCTATTTCTTCTCCGATATCGTCTTCGCCTTAGGCTTGTCGGATAGCATCCCAGTCACCCTTGCCGCCTGGACGCCGTCGGGCGTCGCTACCTTGCTGGGTCTGGCCACCTTGCTGCATCTCGAGGACGGATAGAATAGCCATGGGACGCAGCCTGGGATATCGCCTGACCTTTTCGGCCCTGCTCGCCGTTTGCGGCACATTGAGCCTTTCCATCGTCGCCGAGGCGGCGACACAGCCCGTCACCAGCCAAGCCACGCCGAGCAAGCCGCTGGGAACGCTATGGTATCCCGGTCCCTACCGCCCTGCCCCGGCATCTTCGACGCCGGCGCCTGCGCCCATTCCACAGCCTATTCTTTCGCCGGCCGCAAGCCCGACGATTCCATTCCGTACGCCGGCCACGCGTGCGCCGCAACCGGGCAAGCCGTTGGGCACGCTGTGGTATCCGGGCGCCTATGATCCCAATGCCACCGCACCCACCTCCTTGCCGGCGACCGTTATCGACCCGCAACCAGCACCGCCCGAATCCCAGCCACTGCCGCCGGCGCCCAACACAAAACCCTTGGGGACGTTGTGGTATCCAGGCCCTTACAACGCCAAGGCGCCGTCCCGGCCGGTTACTGTTCCTGGTCCAACGACCGTCCCGATTCCGGTTCCGGCCCTCGCCCCGGTCGTCGCCGAACCGAAGGCGGCCCCGCCTCTTCCTTCTTCTTCGCCTAAGTCCGCCTCAGGAACGCAAACCGTCCCCGCCGGATCGACGCAGACCACGGGTGAGGTTGATCTCGACCTGCCCGTTCACCTGAGCGCCGACGACATCAGTTTCGATCAGGAAAATGGTTTGGTGACCGCCACCGGCAACGTCGAAATCATCCACGGCGAACGGAAGCTTCTCGCCGACCGCATCATTTACAACCAGGAATCAGATGTCGTAACGGCGTCCGGAGATATTCAACTGAGCGAACCGGGAGGCGAAAAGATTTTCGGTGACCAAATGCAGATTTCCGGAGATCTCAAGGATGCCCTTATCGAAAGCCTGGGGATCATCCTGACCGATCGCGCCCGCATCGCCGCCACCGGCGCCAGACGGTCCGGTGGAACCGTCACCGAAATGCGCCAAGGCGTATATTCACCGTGCAACCTGTGTCAGAACGATCCGACGCGACCGCCACTGTGGCAGGTTAAGGCGGTAAAAATCATTCATAACAAGAATTCCAAGACCATCGAATACCGGGATGCCTGGCTTGAGGTCATGGGATTACCGGTTGCCTATACCCCTTACCTATCTCATCCCGATCCGACGGTTAAACGTCAGAGCGGCCTTCTGGCACCATCCTTCGGCCGATCATCGGACTTAGGGCTCGTCGCCCAAGTTCCCTATTACATCAATATCGATCCGACCCGAGACGCGACCCTCACGGCGCTCGTCACCGGCGATGGTGGATCGGGGATGATCGGGGAATACCGCCAACGCTTCCGCAACGGCACAATTGACGCAACCGCGAGCCTCATCGGCGGTGACGATGATGAAGATTTCAGGGGCCATATCAAAAGCGAAGGCCGGTTTGATCTCAATAACACTTGGCGGGCCGGGTTCGACATTAACCGCGTTACCGATGACACCTACCTGAGACGCTATGGGTTTGGGTCTCCGGCCTCTCTTAATAGCCGACTTTTTGTCGAAGGGTTCCGGGGTCGCAACTATTTTTCCGCCAACGGATATTCCTTCCAGGGCCTGCGGTCGACGGACGACCCCGACCTGGAGCCCCTGGTCCTGCCGTTGATCGACTTCAACCACTTGGGGAAACCCGATAAGTATGGCGGCCAAACGGTGTTGGACGTCAACTTTCTGGCGATCGCCCGTCATGAAGGTACCGACACCCGCCGGCTGTCGATCCGGCCGGGTTGGCAATTGCCCTTCATGGGGCCCTTCGGCGACGCTTATAAACTGTCACTTTCGCTCAATGGTGATGTCTATCAAGTCGACCACCTGGAACGGGAAGGAGAAGCTAAATTTTCCGGCGTTTCCGGACGCCTCGTTCCCCAGGCCATGCTCGATTGGCGGC
>DASCOC010000042.1:0-3084 GCA_036011805.1 Rhodospirillales bacterium | reverse complement strand
GCCTTGGCCATTTTCTTGCGGTGTGACGCATTCTTCAGCGGCTGGTTGAACGGAAGCCGCCCCGTCAGCCCACCGGTGAAGCGTTCGCCCATGGCGTTGGGCTGACCCGTCATCGAGAACGGGCCGCAGCCGGGCTTGGCCAGATTGCCGGTCAAGGTCAGCAGGTTGATGATCGAGATGACGTTATGCTGGCCGTGGATGTGCTGGTTGTAGCCGATGCCCCACATGATGATAACGCCGCCGTAGCCGCCTTTCTGCGTGCCCTTGGCGCGGGCCAGGCGTTTGCGGGTGGCGTCGGCGAACATGCCGGCGATCTTGCGAATCAAGGCCGGCGATACGTCGTGGTTGGCGCCGCCCATGCGGTCCTGGACTTGTTCCGGGCTGTAGTCTTTGAGCACACCGTCGGTGTATTTCTTCCAGCCGGTGGCGTGTTCCTTGAGGAAATCCCAATCGATAACGTCGTCATGGTCCTTCAACAACACATGGGCGATGGCGTTGAGGAAGCTGATGTCGCCGTTGAGGATCGGCACATGGACGGAGTTTTTCGGATTGACGTCTTCATAGCCCATCACCGTACCGGTGCGCCGGGGGTCGACAACCACGGTCGGGATGTCCTTCTTTCTTTTATGGTCGGCGGCGCGCCAGAAAATGATCGGGTGCGATTCCCGCGCATTGTGGCCGAAGTGCATGATCATGTCTGCCAATTCGATGTCATCGTAGGCCAGCGGCGGGGTGTCCGACCCTAAGGTGGCGAAATAGCCGGTTACCGCGGATGTCATGCACATGCGGGCGTTGGCTTCAATGGTGTTGGAGCCCAAGATACCTTTCATGAACAGGTTTTCCAGGTACTGGCCTTCCATGGTCAACTGGCCGGAGCCGTAAAGGCCGATGGAATTGCCGCCGTAGGTCTTGGCGAGATGAGCGATTTTGTGATCGACCATTTCCGAGGCTTCTTCGTAGGACACGCGGACGAAGTGTTTCTCATCAAACGAGCCTTTGGTCTTGGAGATATAATCCAGATCGCCGTGACCGGGCTTTTTCCATTCCGCCCAGACGTCCTTGCGCACGTATGAATCACCTTCCATGCGGTCGACATACATGGGTTCCGCCGCGGTCAGGCCCTTGATGCATTGCAGGCCGTAATTGGTGGGGTGGTCCTTGTCCGGCCGCATCGACACGACCTTGCCGCCTTCGGCCTGGATAATGGTGCCGCAACCGACGCCGCAATAGGGGCATTGGGCCAAGGCGGTGGTCCGGCCTTCTTCGGTTTCGGCGGCTTCGGCCGAGGCGATTTCAAGTTCGGGATTGGTGCCGACCATGAACCCGGCGGCGCCGGCGCCGGTGACGAAGGCGCCGTTTTTCATGAAGTCGCGTCGGGAAAATTTATTCTTGATGCGTTTCATTGTGCTGTTCCTCTATTTCTTCGCTAAGCCGCGCAAATAAACGATGATATCGTCGATTTCCTGGTTGGTCAGGTTGGCCAGTCCGCTCGGCCCCTGAAAGGCCAGCATGCGGGTATTGGAGCGGCCTTTCTTGATGGTTTCGCGAATGAAGCCGTCAGACACCTTGTCCAGGAAACCGGGCAGGCCGATGGCGGTACCGGTGCCGCCGGCCTCATAGCCGTCGCCGCTGAGGCCGTGACAGGTTGAACAAATGTAGTTGTACCATTGCTGGCCAAAGCGGGGATCGCCGTGGGCGTCGGGCTGGGCGTCCACTTTTGCGGCCCGGTTGGGTTTCTTGGCGTGATTGCGCAGGTAGGCGACGATGGCCTGGACGTTTTTGCGGCCCAGGTGGGCGAACGGCGGCATGCCGGTGTCTTCGCGGCCATCGCGGATGGTTGCCATCAGAAGTTTGTCCGACGAAATTTCCAGTAATTCCTGATTGGTCAAGGACGGCGCCACGCCGGGTTTGCCGATGGCATCGGCCTGATGGCAGACGACGCAGTTCTCCTTGAACAGTCCAAGGCCTTTTTTCAATTCCGGCGTAGATTTTGATTGTGCGAACCCGGCACTGCCGAGCGCCAGCCAGACCATGCCGGCGAGCCCAAAAATTAAAATTTTGCGAGCGAACATCGGTTTACTCCTAAACGTCGTGACTTTTGAATTTGTTGACCCACGGGCCTAACCATAAGCATACAACACTATTCCGTCCCGGAATCGATTCATACCTTAATAAGGCATATGAAGTGATTCCTTGACTACAATCAAACTAGTTCATGACCTAGTTCCACCCCTCTCCCGCCGGCGGCCCGGCCATGCCTTCATGACAGGAACGGCAATCGACTTTTTCCTTCTCCATGCGGTCATGAAGAACGTTCATTTGGGCTTCCTTGCTGAAGCCCTTGGGCAGGTTGTGGGCGATGCCCTGATGGCAATCGATGCAGGTCATGTCCCAGTCGTCGCCCAGGATGTGCATCTGGAAGGCCCTGGGCGTTTGGTCGTCGACTTTCATGTTTCCGAATTCATGGCAATTCCGGCATTCGCGGGAATCGGTCTCTTCCATCGTTTCCCACACATGCCCGGCCAATTCGAGCCGCTTGGCCTCGAATTTTTCCTTGCTATCGATGGTGCCGCGGATCCACTGGAAAAGCTCGTTGGTGGCCCCGATCTTCCTGGCCACCTTGAAGGCCCATTCCTTGGGTACGTGGCAATCGGGACAGGATGCCCTGACCCCGGTGCGGTTGATGTAGTGAATTGTGGTTTTGTATTCCTTGTAGACGTAATTGCGCATCTCATGACACGAGATGCAGAACTGTTCCGTGTTGGTCATCTCCAGGCTCCAATGGAAGCCGCCCCAGAAGATGACCCCCGCCAGAAAAACGGCGGATAACCCCATCAGGGGATGCATGATAATGGCTTTGAGCGACGCGACCCATAGCCTTAACAACAAACGCACCGGTGCTAATGTGCGTTGCCTCAAGGAACTTTGTTCACCCTTGGTCATTTTTCAGACACATCTACTGGCAACGGAAATTATTGTAACAGTCAAGGGCCCACATTGTTACCGTTCCCTGAAAATAACGTCCAAATAAACAAAAACAACGCGGGTCTCCACGCTGTTTGTTCTGGGCACAAAGTAGAAGAG
>DASCOC010000041.1:0-6449 GCA_036011805.1 Rhodospirillales bacterium | reverse complement strand
TAATAAGGCCCCTTCACCCTATATGTGGGGTCTATAATGCCTCAAATGGCGTGTGTTTTTGCTTTGGGACAGCGAAAAACAAATGAGAACCGTCACATGACCAAGAAAGAACTGACAAAGGATGACGTTTCCCGGCTGTTGGTGGATCCTTCCGCCGATACCCGCATCGAAACCTCGACCAAGATTGCCGAAGGCTTCAATGCCGGCACCTTGAACGATACTGAGCGCCGCATGGCCGAGGATATTTTCCGGGTCATGGTCAAGGATGCCGAGGTTCGTGTCCGCGAGGCCCTGGCGTTAAATCTAAAGGAAAATTCTGCCATCCCCCACGATGTGGCTTTAAGCCTGGCCAAAGATGTGGAGCAGGTGGCGTTGCCGGTTTTGCAGTTCTCCGAGGTCTTGACCGATGCCGATCTGATCGAGATCATCGCCAGCCAATCACCGGAAAAACAGGTCGCCATCGCCAAACGGGCAACCGTGTCCGAGTCCGTTTCGGAGAAAATAGTGGAATCCGGCAATGAAAAAGCCGTTACCAGCCTGATTGCCAACGAGGGCGCCCGGATTTCGGAAAGCTCCTTGCTCAAGGCGGTCAAGGAATACGGCGAAAACGAGGATGTCCAGGACGCCATTGTCCACCGCCCCAAGTTGCCGGTCAGGGTGTCCGAACGATTGGTTACGGTGGTTTCGGAGAAATTCGCGGCGGACCTGATTAGCCGCCACGACCTGCCCGACAACGTGGTCACCGATTTGATCCTGCAAACCCGCGAGCGGGCGGTGATTTCGCTATCCGCTGATTCCGACGAAGGCGATGTTGAAACACTGGTCAAGCAATTGCATGAAAATGGGCGGCTGACACCATCGATCATTCTGCGCGGCCTATGCATGGGAGATTTGACGTTCTTCGAGGCGGGAATGGCGGAACTGGCCAAGGTGCCGCTATTGAACGCGCGCTCCTTGATTTATGATTCCGGCATGTTGGGTCTCAGGACCCTTTGCCGTAAGGCGAACATTCCGGTGCCTCAGCTGATCGCTATCAGGGCCGCCGTCGATGTCTCCCTGGAAATGGATTACGATGGCCGTGCGCACGACCGGGAACGGTATTCCCGGCGCATGATTGAGCGGATCATGACCCAATACGACGACCTGGGCGTCGAATTCGAATCCGCCGATTTAAATTACCTGCTGACCAAGATGAGTGCGCTACCGAGCGATATTGCCGAAACCGATGAGGCCGCTTGAACGCTGCCCCCTAAGGCTGGTTGAGTTCCCGCCAAATTGTGTAGTTTTCGCGAAAGGCGCTTAACGACGCCCAGACCCGTTTGAAGTCCTTGTCCGCTTTGGCTTCCTCACGCGCGACTTCGCCCCAGGCTATTTTTAGGGCATCCAGGATTTCTCCCGGCCAGCGGCGGATGTTGACGCCCTCTGATCGGAGCGTCTTCAAGGCCTGGAATTGCGACGCTTCTCCTTCCGCCAATCCATACCGGATATTGTCGCCGCACACGGCCTCGACCTGGGCTTTGCCCGAGGCCGGCAGCGACTCCCACTTTTTCAGATTGATCATCAATTCAAACAGGGTCGCCGGCTGATGCCAGCCGGGGAAATAATAATTTTTGATCATGCGATGAAGCCCCAGCTTCATGTCGATGGCCGGCATGGAAAATTCGGCGGCGTCGATTTCGCCGTTCTCGAAGGCGACGAAGATATCGCCAGAGGTCAACCGGGAGGTGACGACGCCAAGCTTTTTCATGACCTTGGCGCCAAGGCCGAAAAACCGCATTTTCAGCCCTTTCAGGTCATCGACGGTGCGGATGCGCTTGCGGAACCAACCGGCGGCTTCCGGCGCGATCAATCCGCAAAACAGGCTGTGGATACCGTTGGCGTGGTAAATTTCGTTGAATAGCTCCTGACCGCCACCGAAGTAAATCCATGCCAGGAATTCCTGAGCCTATGGCCCGAAGGGTATGGCGGCGAAAAGATGCAGGGCCGGAATCTTGTTGCCCCAGAAACCAGGCGAGGAAAAGGCCGCGTCGATGGCCCCGGCGCGCACGGCATCGAACATTTCCAACGGCGGCACCAGGGCGCCCGGCTCGAAGAACTTGATTTCCAGCATGCCGTTGGATACCCGCCAGATATCCCGGTCCAGTTTTTTCGCCAGGGTGCCCAGTTGCGGCAGGGCGCTGGCATAGGCACTGCCCATTTTCCAGTGAAGGGCCCCCGGCTCGGCAAGTTGTGGCGGTGGCGGATGGTCGTGTGGCGGAATAACGGGCGGCCCCGCGGGCGGCATAACGGTGGCCGTCGCCGCGTTTTGAATTTCCGGCGGCTTGGGCTCGCCCTCGTCCTTGGCCTCATCCTTGGCTTCGGGGGCGACCGTCTTTTCAACCGTCTCATCCTTCTTTTCAGGGGTCTTTTCAGGGGTCTTTTCTGCCGGGAGCAGAGCAACCTCTACCGTCGTTCCGGCCTTCGGGTTATTGGGGTGCAGACTTGGCGTGGTGGCGGTCAGGCTTTCCGCCGGTTTCAGCCTCGGGGCAACGACCGTCGCCCCGACAACGACGCCGATCACGATACCGATAACAATGCCGATTATGGTGTTGCGCACCATATCCCCCTGGTTATTTTCACCTAGGGTGAGTTCCTGCTTACCGTCAGTCAAGCGGGTTGTTTGGGGGCGGTAAACTTAGTTTTCTCGGGCGCCCTTATCTCATTGCATTCAGGCCCAGAGGTTGCCACTATTTAACTCTATAAACAGTTTTCAGCCCCATTTCGGGAATGTTGAAAAAAAATCTAGGGAGAGTGACCATGTTTTTATTTTCTTTGACTAGGCGTCTGGTGCTCACAGGCATCTCCTGCGCCTTTGCGTTGGCCTTGGTAGCCGGCGCCCTCAGTCCGGCTGCGGCGGCATGCGGTAATCGCGGCGACCTGGATAAGCGTTTTTGCGACGATGACGGCGACCTGGTCGCCGACACCCCGGCTGATAATAGCAAATGGCTTAATCCCAGCACCCTTGTTTTCTCGTACACCCCGGTCGAAGACCCGTCCGTCTATGAGAACGTGTTCACCGAATTCATGGACCATCTCGCCAAGGCGACCGGAAAGAAGGTCAAGTGGTACGGCGCCGAATCCTACGCCGCCCAAGTCGAGGCCATGCGTTCCGGCCGCCTGCACGTGGCCGGAATTTCCACCGGTCCGACCGTGTTCGGCGTCAACCTGGCCGGTTACGTGCCGATCGCCATCATGGGCAAGCACGACGGCAGGTTCGGCTACAGGCTGCAGTTGATCACCCACAAGGACACCGACATCAAGAAGGTCTCCGACATGAAGGGGCGCAACATCGCCCACGTGACGCCGTCGTCCAATTCTGGCAACCAGGCGCCCAGGGCGTTGTTCAAGTCGCTCGGCGTCGAGCCCGACAAAGATTACAAGGTCAAGTATTCGGGTAAGCACGACAACTCGATCATGGGCGTCGCCAACAAGGACTATGACGCCGCCCCGATCGCGTCGAGCGTGCTGGACCGCATGCACGACAAAGGCATCGTCAACAAGGCCGACCTCCGAATCATCTGGCAGTCGAAGCTGTTCCCGACCACGTCCTATGGCTATGCCCACAATCTGCATCCGGACCTCCAGCGGCAAATCACCTATGCCTTCCTGTCGTTCGACTGGACCGGAACCGCGTTGCATAAGGAATTCGGAAAGAAATCCGACCGCTTCATCTCGATCAGCTTCAAGGACCACTGGTCCGACATCCGTACCATCCAGAAAACCAATGGCACGGTGTATACCCAGGAATCTCTCAAGGGTCTGAAGGTCAAAAAGAAGAAGAAAAAGAAAAAGAAGGGCTAAGGACCGGATCGAAACCCTATCAAACTGCAACGCAGTGGCCGCCCTCTTTAAGGGCGGCCACGATTGCGGGGGGAACTCTTTTCATGCTCACCGTTACCGAACTCGCCAAGACCTACCCCACGGGCACGGCCGCGCTCAAGGGCGTGACTTTCACTGTTGGCGAACCGCAGGTGGTCGCCATCATCGGCCCCTCGGGGGCCGGCAAGTCGACCCTGATTAGGTGCATCAACCGCTTGGTGGAACCGACATCGGGGAGCGTCAACCTGGAAGGCACCGAAATCACCACCCTCGGGCGAAGTGATCTCAGGAAGGCGCGCCGCCGCATGGGCATGATCTTTCAGGAATACAACCTGGTCGAACGCCTGACGGTCATGGAAAACGTCCTCTCCGGGCGTTTGGGCTATGTCAATTTCTGGCAGGCCTATCTCCGCCGTTATCCGCCATCGGATGTGGCCGCCGCTTTCAAGCTTCTGGACAGGGTCGGTCTTGCCGGTTACCAGGATACCCGCGCCGATGCCCTTTCCGGCGGACAGCGCCAACGCGTCGGCATCGCCCGGGCCTTGATGCAGGCGCCGGACCTGTTGCTGGTGGATGAACCGACCGCCAGCCTGGACCCCAAGACGTCACGCCAGATCATGCGCATCCTGGTCGAGCTGGCCCATGAACTCGGCACCCCGGCTCTGGTCAACATCCACGACGTGGCCTTGGCGCAAACGTTTTCGGACCGTATCGTCGGCTTGCGCGACGGCGAAATCGTTTTTGACGGCACCGCCAAGGATGTTACCGCCGACGTTTTGACCGATATCTACGGCGAAGAGGATTGGAGCACTACCATCCGCAAGGACGACGAAGAAGACGAGGACGGAGAAGACCCCGGCGATGACAAAGAGAAGAAAAAGGACAAGGGCTTCATTAGAGAAGCCTCCTCCGGATGAGCAGCCCGGCGGATTCCCAAAACCCCGAACGGCTTGAATGGCACACCATCAAGCTGATTGAAAATCCTGTCTACCGGTACGGCCTTCTCGGCCTTGTCCTGGTCTATCTGTTCTGGTCGGTGGGATCGCTGGAGGTGGACTGGGTGCGGGCCGCCCGCGGCATTCCCCGGGCCGGGGATATGCTGTCGCGCATGTTCCCACCCAATTTTGACCGTTGGGAACTGCTGTCCCGCGAACTTCTGGTCAGCGTTCAGATGGCGTTTGCGGCCAGCCTGTTCGGCATGATCCTGGCGGTGCCGCTGGGGCTATGCGCGGCGTCCAACCTGGCGCCCCGGCCCGTCTATCTGGTTGCCCGTTTCATCATTATCCTGTCGCGCACTTTCCATGAAATCATCTGGGCCATCTTTTTCGTCAAGATTGTCGGTTTCGGGCCGTTGGCGGGGGTGCTGACGCTGATCATCGCGTCAGTCAGCTTCATCTCCAAAATGCTGGCGGAAGACATCGAAAACATGCCGCCGGGCCAGATGGAGGCGATAAGGGCGACGGGCGCCAGCTACATGAAGTTCCTGGTCTACTGCATCACGCCGCAAGCGTTGCCCCGGTATCTGGGGGTTTCGATTTACCGGCTGGATGCCAACATCCGCCATTCGACCGTCGTCGGCATCGTCGGTGGCGGTGGTATCGGCCAAGTCTTGGCGGCTTCGTTCAAACGCTATGATTACGATTTCTCCCTCGCCATCCTGCTGACCATCATCGCCCTGGTGTTCCTGGGCGAAATTTTTTCCAACTGGGCCCGGAGCCGCCTGAGATGAGCCCCGCCGAACACGCCCTCAAGCATCCCGAGATCTGGCGGCGGCACTCGCCCCGGCAAACGCTGTTCCGTTACATCTGGTACGTGGGCGTCGTGTTCGTTGTCGCCTGGTCGGTCCGCAGCCTTGATCTGCCGTGGGAATACTTCGAAGACGCCGGGGAACAGGCCATGGACCTGTTTACCCGGATGGTGCCGCCCGATTGGGATGTTTTAGGCGCCGTTATCGACGCCCTTATCGAAACCATTCACATTGCGACGCTCGGTACCATCGTCACCGTGTTTATTGCCTTTCCCATCGCCTTCCTGTCGGCCCGCAACACCACCATCAACCGGACGACCTGGGTCATCGGGCGTTTTATCCTGGTGGCGTCGCGCTCGGTCAATACCGTGGTCTGGGCCCTCTTGTTCGTCGCCATCTTCGGTCCCGGACCCGTTGCCGGGGTTTGGGCCATCGCTTTCCGGTCCATCGGCTTCATGGGCAAGCTGGTGGCCGAGGCCATCGAGGAAATCGATGAAGGTACCGTGGAAGCCATTGAGGCAACCGGGGCCAGCCGGCTTCAGGTTCTCTGGATTGGCATCCTGCCCCAGGTGCTGCCGGTGATTTACGGAACAACGGTCTACCGTTGGGATATCAATATCCGTGAATCCACCGTCCTTGGGTTCGTCGGCGCCGGTGGCATCGGCATTCTTCTCTATTCGACGATGAACCTTTTCCGTTGGGAACAGGTATCCGTCCTTCTGGTCGCTATTTTCGCCGTGGTGGTGGTGAGTGAGTTCGTTTCGGCGGCGGTGAGAAGCCGGATTACCTGAGGGAGGACATCCCATGCTTCCCCTTGAGTCCTTTCCGATGGATGCCCGGCGCA
>DASCOC010000040.1:0-6692 GCA_036011805.1 Rhodospirillales bacterium | reverse complement strand
CGCCGTGGTCAGGTGTTCCGGGTCGGGCCAGCCGGTTGAATTTTTAAAGACGCTGTTCTTGAGGCCCAGTTCCTTCCCCCGGGCGGTCATTTCTTCGGCGAAGGCCTCTTCGCTGCTGGCCAATCCCTCGGCGACGACGATGCAGGCATCGTTGCCCGATTGCACGATAATGCCCCTGATCAAGTCTTCCACCCGGACTTTTCTTCCCGGTATCAGAAACATCGTCGAACCACCGCTTTTTGCGCCGCCTTTCCGCCAGGCGTTCTCGCTGATGGAAAAGGTATCCTCCATTATCAGGCTGCCGTCCCTGAGCCTTTCGAACAGCATGTAAACGGTCATCATCTTGCTCATCGACGAGGGCGGCATCGGCATATCGGCATTTTTGGCGAACAGAACCGCGCCCGTCGTGGTCTCGATCAGGATGGCTTGTTTAGCAATGGATTCAATGGCTTTGGCCTGAGGCGCCCAGGCAAGAGCCAACAAAACCAGCATCAAAATGATGGGCCGCGCCCCGGAAAGCCTAATCGACTGCATTCAAGTCATCCCCGCATGATTTCTCAAGATTGGTTGCCATTGATAGCGTTGGTAACACCGCATTGTGTTCTAGACAAGACGGGGCGCAAGACCGTGAAAAAAACCGGGAAACGCCGGCTTCAGTCGACAATTATCCGGGCGTTCGAATAACCGGACCCGATCACCCTCCCCAACAGCCGGTCGGCGTCGGCAACATTGGTCAAGGGGCCGACGCGAACACGGTATAGATCCCGGCCATCGACCAAGACCGAGGTTATCTTGACCGTTCCCAACGGCGAAAGCCGGGCCCGGACTTTGTTGGCGTTTTCGAACTGGCCGAAGGCGCCGGCCTGGATATAAATATTGGTCTTGGTGACGGGCCCAACCGTAACCACCCCGGTCTCGGGTTCTGAGGCCGACGTGGTTATTGCCGCCAACTTCTGCGGCGCCGTGCGGGCGGTGTTGACCGGAGGCGGTGGCGTGGGATTGACCTTACCCGGCGACGTCTTTGCGCCGGGCGGCAGGGTCAGGGATTCGGTGGCGACGGCCGGCTTAGGCAGCCGGGCAACGGTTATCGGCGAGCCGACCTCGGCCAACTGAACTTCGGATTTCGTCCTTGCCGCGATCGCCCGGCTTTTATCGGCCATGATCTGAACCCGGACCCGGGCGGTGCCGGCATCGTGGAATCCCAATAACTGTGCGCCCCGCCTGGAAATATCAATGATCCGGTTGCGGGCGAAGGGGCCCCGGTCATTGACCTTGAGGATCAGACTACGGCCGTTTCCAAGGTTGGTGACGCGGACGAAACTGGGCATCGGCAGGGTCCGATGCGCCGCGGTCAGCGTATTCATGTCATAGATTTCGCCGTTGGCCGTTCTGCGCCCGTGAAACTGGGCCCCATACCATGACGCGATGCCGGTTTCTTCGTATCCAAAATCCTCGGCCGGATAATACCAGGTGCCCTGTATTTGATAGGACTTGCCGATTTTGTACTGGGGTGAGGCCTGATCGGCGGAACCGGTTACCCGTTTGGCCGAATGAATAAGAAATTCGGTTTCGGCACAGGCCGAAAGAACAAAAACAACAAGGACCAAGGAAATCCCCAGGGGACCAATTCGCATCCCGGCCCATACGTCCTTCATGATCGCCCCCGGTTGTTCATCGTGCTTTATAAATATCAATATCTGGTATTACGGGGAAACGCAATCCGCGTTATTTAGTACCCCTGAGCCTTTCGAGCAGGCCCATGGTCGGATACCCATCGGCGGGCAAAAGGGATTTTTGCTGATAGGCTTTGATGGCGGATCGGGTATTCGGCCCAATAACGCCGTCCGACCCACCGGGCTCAAAGCCCAAGGCCGCCAACAGCCGCTGCATATCCTTGACGTCGGCCCTCGACAGCGCGACCTCTTTGGCCGGGCGCTTGCTTTTGAGGGGGCCTGCGCCGCCAAGACGGTCAGCCAAGTGGCCGACGGCGATCGCATACAGGATTGACCGGTTCCAGGTCAGGATGGTGCGGTAGTTCTTGTAAATCAAAAATGCCGGGCCGCTGTAGCCGGCGGGCAGGATCACCGAAGCCTCGGCGTCGCCGTTGGGGAGGCGGCCTCCGCCGGCGGTCCTGACCCCCAGCGCCTGCCACTGGGACAGGGATTTACGAATTTTCAAACCGCTGAATTCAAGCTTGAACCCCTTCGGCAACTGGACCTCGCGCCCCCACGTCCAACCGGAACGCCAGCCGGAACGGGAAAGATAATTGGCCGCCGATGCGAACATATCCGGAAAGCTGTTCCACATATCGCGCCGGCCGTCGCCATCGGCATCAACGGCAAAGCCCTTGTAGGTGGTCGGAATGAATTGAAAATTTCCCATTGCCCCGGCCCATGACCCCTTCACCCGGATATCGACGTCGCCGCGATTCATAATCGTCAACGCCGCCAACAGCTGGGCACGGAAAAAGCGGCTGCGTCGTTTATCGTGAGCCAGGGTCGCCACCGCGCCGAGCACGGGGAAGACGCCCGTGTGGGTGCCATAATTGCTTTCCAACCCCCAAAACGAGGCAATAAACCGGGGCGGCACGCCGTAACGGCGGGCGGTTTTCTGCAACTGCTTTTGATGCTTGGCCATCATCTCCCTGCCCCGTCGGATGCGTGCCGGGTTGATGGCGTTATCGAGATATTTCCAAAAGGTCAGGGTGAATTCCGGCTGCCTGCGGTCCAGTTCGATAACCCGCTTAATGGGTCGTACGCCGGCAAGCGCCGTATCGAGAAAATTCCCGGAAATACCCGCCGCCGTGGCCTCCTGGCGCACCCCTTCAAGCCATTGAGAGAACGGCGCCGCCGTTTCAGCTGCCGTCACCGAGTGAGCAAAACCGAACGCCGATGCCAAAAAAACAATCACCGGCAACAGGCGGTTAGATATGGATAATGAAAACTTCATTGCACCTTTGCTTCTGCCACGGCCTTGAGCCAACGGCAAGGGCGCCATGGGATTAAACCTTTGGACCGGGGAACAATTCATCGCTTTTGCCGCCCGTCCAATAAAAGAAGAGCCCCACGAACTCGTGCAAGGCGCCGCTTAGGGAGTTCAGGCCATAGCCAAAATTGAATTGCAGCGGCAGCGCCGCTTCCTTTCGGGTGTAATAATCGACTGGATAGGGCGTCACCCGCCAACCCACTTTACGAAAACTGCCGACGGCCCGGGGCATATGAAAAGCCGAGGTGACGAGCAGCCATGTTTCGCCTGCTTTCGGGGCGGCGGCGCGATAACTGAAGACCGCGTTTTCAGCCGTGTTCCGGGATTGATTCTCGAAAATCACCCGCTTTGGGTCAATCCCCAGTTGCCTGAACAACGGAACGATGGCATCGGACTCTTTTTGATCCTGCTCCAACAAGCTTCCCGAGCCACCGCTGAACACCAGTTTTGCCCCAGGGAAACGCTTGGCAAGGGCCGCCATCTCGAACAACCGCTCGGCGGCGCCACCGACGGAAATTTGGCCACGATCGGCAGTCATCGCCGGATCGACGATGCCGCCGGCAACGACAATGCCGTCAACCTGGGCCGGAAGTTCATTAAGCGGCGGGAACCTGTCTTCCAATGCGCCGATAAGCCAGGTGCCAAGCGGAACAACAGCAAAAAACAAACCGACGAATGCGGCGCCGGTAACCAACCATCGGCCAAGACGGCGCCACCGGGTCCACGCCAACGCCGTGCCTAAACAGAGCGCAATCAGGATGATGTTGCCTGGATTAAGGATTACCCAAAGAATCTTGGATAGCGAAAAAAACATGCCCCGGTGATAGCCTTAAACGCCGCCTTAGGGCAACGGGATCCGTCAACTTTCGACAGCGTTATTCATGAAAAATCAGGCCGCCGCCTATTCCGTTCCTATTCGCGGCGAGCCGTCCTTACCGCCCGGCCCGAAAGCCTTGTCCAGAGCATGGCTGGAATCTTCGGCAAGCAAGATCGCATCGGTGACCAGATCCAGGATTTTAACGTTGTTATGAAGAACTAGCTGGGCCTCTGGCCTGTTGTCTTCAGTGATTTTGGTACATCGGATCAGAATATCGTTACGAATCACCCGCAAGATATCCTCAAGCTTTGAACCATCGGGATTGGTGTCCGAGACAAGAAAATGGGTCACTTTTGTCCTCCTCGCCGGAAATTTGAAAAAGGGCCGTATGAACGAAAATAAGACATATCAAAATATTCGGGGTCTACCCTACCCTAACCTGCCTGACGTTATTAGTACCATCTTGTTGGGTTGCATCTTCATCCGCAATTATATAAGTATGCAATTAGATATATAAATGGAGACTTGGAGAAAATTAATGCTTGCCGACTCCCAAGAAGAAACCCCGGCGGAAACGAAAAAAGAGCGGTCCGAAAAGGATCGGCGTTCTGACTCGGAACGTCGCCAGGCCAACCAGGAACCACCCGAGGGCGAAAAGCGCGATCAAAACGGTGATGACCGCCGCGGGTGGGTTGCCCGGCGGCAAACCGCCGACTGGCGTAACAAAGAATAATCCATCACCCAATAAGTGTTGACGTGGGTCAGGCGCTTTTGGCGTACAGGCGGGTTGCCATCTGATCCATTTTCATGACCCGGTTATAGAGGTCCCGGCTTCGGTCCAACATCACAAGTAATCGCCCGGAAATCGTCTCTGCATCCCTTCGAGTCTCCTGAAGGCAGACGTCGGCGGCGCTCAGGTGGCAGGGATCGGATCGCGCCTGCTTAAGTGTTATCTCTCCCCCGGCAAGGGCCTTTTGAATAAACAGCCAAGCCATGATTTCACATAACCGGGTGGTCAGGCGCATCTTCTCGCCGACAATCTTCAGGCCTTCCCCTTGGGGCAGGTCACAATCATCCTGTTTTAAACTGTTAATATTGTATTCAATGGCTTCTTCCAAAAGTTGGAAGGTTTCGCCATAGGTGCGCTCGACAAATTGCGCAAACTGCTTGTGCCCAGTCATCGTCCCCCTCCCCCAAATTCGGTCATAATTGATAGGGCAGAATATCCTTTTATCGCAAGCTGCGCACGGGAAACTCTTTCCAGAGCCATGTTCAGGCCCTATCGCTTTTTTTACAAGTATCTAAAAAACCGCCGGAACCCGTTTTGGATTCGCTCGGGATTATTGGCCTTCAGGGTTTGAGGCACGGCGCATTTCCTGAATGATTTCGGCCAAAATAGAGACCGCGATCTCCGCCGGCGAGGCGGCGGAAATATCGAGACCGATGGGACCGTGAAGCCGATCCAGGGCGGCCTGATCCAGGCCGAGCGCCTTGAGCCGGTCGGCCCGCTTTGCCTGGGTGCGCCGAGAGCCGAGGGCACCGACATAGAACGCCGTCGACGTCAGGGCGGTATGCAGAACCGGATCATCGAATTTCGGATCATGGGTGAGGGTGACAATGGCGGTTTGATCGTCGATCACGAATCCACCCAGGGCGTCATCCGGCCATTCGGTGATGACATCAACACCGGGGAACCGCTCGGCCGTGGCGAACGTCCCCCTGGGATCAATGACGGAGACCTGAAAACCGGCGATCATGGCCATGGGAACAAGGGCTTGGGCGATATGCACGGCGCCGACGACAATGAGGCGCCTCAGTGGCGCCTTCGCCTCAATAAAATAGGTCTCGTCGCCGGCCTCCAGCAAACGGCTACTGCCTTCACGGATATCCTCCGCCGCCATTTCGGCCAAGTCTGCGGAGACCTCCAGGGGCCCGTTATTCTGTCCCTCCCCCACCAATGCGGTCGCGCCGTCGCGGATGCGGGTTATCACCGCTACCGCTTTCCCCTTGTTCGTTCGGGCCTTGGCGTCTGCGTATAAGCCCGCCACTTCCTTATCGACACTGCGAACCAGGACGGTAATTTTTCCGCCACAGGCGAGGCCGACCTCCCACGCCATTTCGTCGGTGACGCCGTATTCAAAAAGCTCTGGTGCGGCGCCCTTGAGAATTTCCATCGCCTCATTGATCACCGCCCCTTCCACGCAACCCGCCGACACCGAACCGGTGATGGCGCCGTCATCACGAATGCCCAGATGGCTGCCGGTCGGGTTCGGTGACGAGCCCCAGGTCGACACTACCGTCGCCAGGGCCGCCTGGTGGCCGGCGGCAAGCCATTCAGAAACGGTGCCGATAACGTCACCTTCCGGGGTTGGGGATTTGGATACCATGTATTCTCAATTTAAATTGCGTGGGGTCTTTATTTTTAGGGTCCCCATATATGGTTCATTGCCAGAAAACGACAAGAAACATCAGAAACCAAACGATCATGCCAAAAATAACCCTGACAGTGAACAACCAATCGGTGACCAAGGACGTCGAAGGCCGGACCTTGCTGGTCGAACTGATCTGCGAAGGCCTGGGGCTGACCGGCACGCACATCGGCTGTGATACCTCGCAATGCGGTGCCTGCGTCGTTCACATGGAAATGCCGTTACGGTATTCCACTGTCAGCATAACGCTTGATGTCTATGGTCATGTCCTCAAGGAGAACCAGAGAGAACTTGCCGACAGCTACGGAAGCGCACTAGAACTGGCACTTGCGGAACATGAAGGGAATAGATAAGCATTGCGCTGTTAAAACATGACCAATTTATGACCAACATGATCACAATGATATGAGGTTCTCAGAAAGTTCTACACGTTAAGTAATTGATATTATTAAATAGGATGG
>DASCOC010000039.1:0-23821 GCA_036011805.1 Rhodospirillales bacterium | reverse complement strand
CGGTCCGGTTTCGTGAAAATTAACTGGGATAAGGATTACGAGGGAGACGTGGACCCGGCGCGCCAGAATGACATGCGCGCCGTGGTGACATCGACCGGCGCCGATAGTGTGATTCTTGCCCGGGTCGATACCGAAGAGGCGGGTAAATGGGGCCTGGCCCTCGGCATCAGCCAATTTCAGGGCTATTTCGTCGATGATCTTTTGGAGAAGATCGCCGATGTTCAAGAGCAGCAGGAAAAAGCCAAGGAAAAGGCTCAGGCCGCCGCTAAGGCCAAGGCTCAAGCCGCCGCCGCCCCGGCTGCCGCGCCTGCCCCGGCTCCAGCACCGGCGCAACCCGCCGCCGCCCCGGCACCTGCCCCGGCTCCAGCTCCGGCGCAACCCGCCGCCGCCCCGGTACCTGCACCGGCTCCAACTCCGGCGCAACCTGCGGCTGCCCCTGCTCCGGCGCAACCCGCCGCTGCCCCGGCCGCCGCTCCGGCCCCGGCCCAACCCGCACCAGCACCCCCGCCTGTACCCAAGGCGCAACCTTGAAAATGGTCTGAACCATGGCAACAACCCCGGAAAAACAACTCCCGAATCAGGAAAGTCTGTTGCTGGATTACATGCATCGCCTGGAAAAACATAAAGAAGGGCGCAAGGTCGCCCATCTGCACCTTTCCCTGCTTCGACCCATAAACCGACGCGATCAGCACATCCGCACCGCCGCCGGAAACTTCGATTCGATGGTCACCTCCATGGATGCGCAGGTTTTTACGGTGAAGAACTCGGACATCTTCGTCATCTACAAGGATACGGTCCATCATCAGGTCGAAACCGCCGTACAACAGATCCGATATTTATTCGATGATGATCCCCTGGTTTCCGAAGAACAGGCATCCGATCAAAAATTCACCACCTGGTACGACGCCGAACAGGAATTCGATGCCGTTCTTCAAAGCGTCCAAAATCTGGCGCAAGCCGAGAAAAAACGCCAATCCGAGGTTCGTGGCCGGATGGATGCCCGCGCCGCCCTGAAGGCGAAACAGGAAAAGGGCGAACCCTTGACGCCCAAGGTTTTGGCCAGGGTTGAAACCGCGCTCAGCCGGGCCGACCTGTCGAACCTGGTGCGCCGCCAGTTCATCTGCCGGTTGGATGCGCAAATGGTGCCGGAACAGTTGTTCTCGGAACTGTTCATTTCGATCAAGGATTTGCGCGAAACCATGCTTCCGGACGTTAATTTGGTCGCCAACCGGTGGCTGTTCCAACACCTGACCACGACGCTTGACCGGCGCATGCTGTCAATGCTGACCAAGACCGACAGCATTTCCTTTTCCGGCGACATCAGTTTCAACATCAACGTCGCCACCGTGTTGTCTCAGGAATTTCAGGCTTTCGACGACAACATCGCCGCTGGGCGACGGGGCGCCATGATCATCGAGTTGCAAAAGGAAGATATCTTCTGTGACTTGAGCGCCTATGTGTTCGCCCGCGAATTCGTCCAGGAAAAGGGCTATAAGGTTTGCCTCGACGGATTGACCATGGAAACCATCGGTTTTATTGACCGTGAACGCCTAGGGGCCGATCTGGCGAAGTTGATCTGGCATCCCGATTTGGCGGATGGCAGCGATGAATTGCATTCGAAATTAAAAAATATTGTCAAATCCGGCGGCCCGGACCGGGTGATTATGTGCCGTTGCGACAATCGCGAATCCGTCGATTTCGGACGCTCCATGGGCATCAACCTGTTCCAGGGACGCCACATCGAAAGCATGATTGCCGAGGATGGCCGCCGTCTCGAAATGCTCAAACTCCAGCGCCGGATTGAGCGCAGCGAAGCCGACATGTTCCTCGAAGATGAATGAGTCTTTATTAGTCGCAAATTCGTCGTCGCAAATGTGTCCATTTGCTCGGGATTTGCTCTAGTCCTTTTTACCGCTGACGGCGGCTTCTTCAAACGTCGCCATGCCGTTGTGGCAGGCCACCGCGGCGCGCAGAATCTGGACCGCCAAAACCGCGCCTGAGGCTTCCCCCAACCGCATATCCAAATTCAACAACGGCGCTTTCCCCAGTTTTTCCAGTAATCGGGCGTGCCCCGGCTCGGCCGAGGCATGGCCGACCTGACAATGATCCAGGGCGCCTGGCTGGGCGGCTTCCAGGGGCGCCGCCGCGGCGGTGGCGACATAACCGTCGAGCAGCACCGGCACGTTTCTGAAGCGCGCCGCCAGCACCGCCCCGGCGATCGCTACCATTTCCCGTCCGCCGAGACAGCGGAGAACCTGCAACGGGTCCGATGCAGCCCCGTCTTGTATATTGGCGCCTTGAGCCGCGACGGCGTTGCCGACGATTTCGGTTTTTTTAGCCAGGGCCTCGCCGCTGACGCCGGTGCCCATGCCGGTCCATTCCGATGCCTCGCCGCCAAACAGGGCTAAGGAAATTGCCGCCGCCGCCGTCGTATTGCCGATCCCCATTTCGCCCAGGCACAACACATCGGTGCCGTCGTTGACGGCGCCCATGCCGAAGACGAATGCATCGAGAAATTCGGCTTCCGTCATGGCGGCCTCAATGGTGATATCCTTGGTCGGCTTATCCAGCGCCAATGCATCAATGGCGAAGCCGACGCCGAACGCCTGGCAAAGCTGATTGATGGCGGCGCCGCCGGCTTCGAAGTTGGCGACCATCTGGGCGGTGACGTCGGCAGGGTAGGCCGATACCCCCTTATCGGCGACGCCGTGATTGCCGGCAAAAACTTGCGCCTTGGGCGTCCCCATGGAGGGCGGGTGGCGGCCCTGCCATTGGCTGAGCCATTGGGCCAATTCCTCCAACCGGCCCAAGGCTCCGGGCGGCTTGGACAATTGGGGCTCGCGCTTTCGCGCGGCTGTGGCGGCGTCCTGGTCCGGTCCGGGCAGGGCGGTCAAGGCTTGGCGAAGGTCATTAAGGCTTTGAAGGGCGGGAAGAGTTGTCATGAAAAATAAAGATTCCTAAATCCGGTAATTTTCTTTGTGTCCGCCTTAACCTATAACCGAAAACATGCGTTCGTGCGCCTTACAAAATAAATATTGATCGGCCCTCGCCGGGCAAGGACCGGAACAATGGATAAGTGGAAAGAAATCAGGGAGTTTCTCGCAACCGAGCTTGCCGGTTGGGGACGCGATTGCTGCGTGTCCGGCACGTTTCTGACCCGGCTTCCATTTCCATCGGTCCAGGGCGGCAACAAGAAAGGCAGGCTGGGCGCGGCGTCCCGCGCCTTTCCGCTGATCGGCGCCGTCATCGGCGTGATCGCCGGCCTGGCGCTGATGGCCGCCGCCGGCCTCGGCCTGCACCCTTTGGTCTGCGCCTTGATCGCCTTGGCGGTGTCCGTATTGGTTACCGGCGCCCTTCACGAAGATGGCCTGGCAGACGTCGCCGACGGGTTCGGTGGTGGCGGCACCAAAGCGGCGAAGCTGAAAATCATGCACGATTCGCGAATCGGCACCTTCGGCGTGCTGGCGGTGGTCTTTTCCGTCGCTATCCGTGCCGGGACGTTGGCCGGCCTTTCCGGACCGGGCTTAGGCGCGGCCGCCTTGATCGCCGCCGCCGCGCTGTCGCGCGGTTTTTTACCGGCGGCCATGCATTTTATGGAGCCGGCGCGAAAATCCGGTTTGGCCGCCAAGGCAGGCACGCCGGACCGGGAGGGCTGGATGAAGGGATTGGCGTTGGGGGCGTTGCTGTCGTTTCTGTTTCTTGGCCCCTGGGGCGGCGTGTTGGCGCTGGCCGGCGGCGCCCTGGCGGCGGCTTTTATCGCCTGGTTGTCCGACCGCCAGATCGGCGGCATCACCGGTGACGTGCTGGGCGCCCAACAACAGGCGGCGGAAACCGTTATCCTGATGGCCGCGGCGGCGGCGCTATGAGCGGCCTAACCCGGTGGTGGTGGGTGCGCCACGCGCCGGTGGTCAACGGCGATGGCATGATCTACGGGTCCAGCGACATCGAATGCGATGTTTCCGACACCGCCCATTTCAAGGCCCTGGCCAGGGTCCTTCCCAGTGACGCGGTCTGGTTCACCAGCCATTTAAGCCGCACCATAAAAACCGCCCAGGCTATTTCATTAGCCGGGGCCGAGACCGGGCTCGACTTCCCCGAACCGATCATCGAAGAAGACCTGGGCGAGCAGAATTTCGGCGACTGGCAGGGGTTGTCGTGGGACAAGATGATGGAAGCCGACCCGGAGACGTATAAAGTTTATTGGTCCGACCCGACCCGCAACCGGCCGCCCGGCGGCGAAAGTTTCGCCGACCAGATCGCCCGCACCGGCGCCGTCATCGACCGCTTGGGTGAACAACACAAAGGCCGCGATATCGTCGCCGTCGCCCATGGCGGCACCATCCGTTCCGCCATGGCCGTGGCCTTGAAGCTGGAGCCCGAACAAGGCATGGCGATCCGCATCGATACATTGTCCACCACCATCCTGGAAAACGTCGAAGACGGATTGCTGAGGGGCCGTGGCGGGGTGTGGCGTGTGGTCGGCGTCAACCGGGTGGTGACGGAATGAGTCCGGTAACTTTAATCCTGGGCGGAGCGCGTTCGGGCAAAAGCCTGTACGCGGAAAATCTTCTCGACAGCCATGCCCACAAAATCTATCTGGCCACCGCGGAGGCCCAGACCGTAGAGAAGGATGCGGAGATGGCGGCCCGCATCGAAGAGCACCGCGAAAGGCGCGGCCCCGAATGGGAAACCGTTGAAGAGCCTTTGGAAATTGCCGCTTGGCTCGCCGGTCATTCGAAGGCTGAAACGCCGGTGCTGGTGGATTGCCTGACATTGTGGCTTTCAAACGTGATGGCGGCGGAGCGTGATGTGGAAGCGGATATGGTCGCCTTGATCGATGGCCTGGCGGGGTGCGCGGCCCCGGTGGTTTTGGTCTCCAATGAGGTCGGCATGGGAATAGTGCCTGACAATGCCCTGGCGCGGGCCTATATGGACAATGCCGGGCGCATGAACCAAGCCGTCGCCGCCGCCGCCGACCGGGTGGTGATGATGCATGCGGGCCTGGCGCACGTGTTGAAGGAATAATAATGCATCTTCTTGCAACTGAGCCCGGCGCCATCGACGACGGATCCCACGCCGTCGATCTGGGCCAAACGCCGGGCGATATCATCGTGCTGTCGGCGGCCGATACCGAGCTGTCTGCGTTGGCGCAAGCCCGCGCCCGGCTAAGCGACGAGTTCGACGCCGAGGGATTTCCCAGTCTCCGTCTGGCCAGTCTGTTGCACCTGGGAGGCGATCACGCCGCCGATCATTACGGCGAAGACATTATCGCCCATGCCAAGCTGGTCATCGTCAGGTTGTTGGGGGGGCGCGGCTACTGGCCCCATGGCACCGACACCATTGCCCGTATCTGCCGGGCGGGCAATATTCCCGTCGCCTTTCTTCCCGGCGACGATCAGCCGGACCCGGAACTGGCGGCGCTGTCGACGATATCGGCCGAGGCCCAGCACCGGCTCTGGCAATACGGGGTTCACGGCGGCCCCGACAATGCCCTGGATTTTTTGAATTTCGCCGCCAGCCTGATTGGTTTCGAGGCCGAATGGCGCGAACCCCGGCCCCTGGTGCGGGCCGGGCTGTACTGGCCGGGGCTTGAATTTCCGGACTTGAACGCGGTCAAGGCCGCCTGGAACAAAGATGCGCCGACCGCCGCCTTGGTGTTCTATCGGGCCTTGGTTCAGTCCGGCAACCTCAAGGTCATCGACGCCCTCATCGAAGGCCTGGCCGAGGCCGGGCTGAATGCGCTGCCGGTGTTCGTCGCCAGTCTCAAAGACCCGGTGGCGGCGGCGACGTTGGAAGAATTGCTCATTGGTGCTGCCCCCGATGTCATTCTCAACGCCACCGGATTCGCGGTCTCGGTGCCCGGTGTCGCACGCACGCCGACACCGTTTGATGCCATTTCGAACCCGGAACAACCCGGCCCGGTCGTCTTGCAGGTGGTGTTTTCCGGCGGCAATGAGCACGACTGGCACCACGCCGCCCGCGGCCTCGGCCCCCGCGATATCGCCATGAACGTGGCCCTGCCTGAGGTCGATGGCAGGATCATGAGCCGGGCGGTGTCGTTCAAGGGCCTGAAGCGCCGCGACGAGATGACCGAAACCGATATCGTCGAATACGAACCGGTTGCCGACCGCATTCATTTCGTTTCCGAAATGGCGGCCAACTGGGCGGCGCTGCGCCTCAAACCGGCGTCGGACCGGCGCGTCGCCCTGGTGTTGGCCAACTATCCCAACCGCGACGGCAGGCTCGGCAACGGCGTCGGTTTGGACACCCCCGCCGGCGCCGTTACGGTGTTGCGGGCGCTCAAAAAAGAAGGCTACAACATCAGCGATATCCCCGCCGATGGCGCCGCCCTGATTGAGCGCATGATGGCCGGACCGACCAATGATTTCAGGGCGCTATCAAGCCGTTCCGTACCCGAAACGCTTTCCATGGCCGATTATCAGCACTTCCTGGGCTCCCTGCCGAAAACGGTGCAGGACGCCGTCCATGAACGCTGGGGCGCGCCCGAGGAAGACCCGTTTTTCAGGCCCGGCGAGGTCGATTGCGGCAATTTCGCCATCGCCGCTTTCCGGCTCGGCAACATCGCCGTCGCCCTGCAACCGGCCCGGGGCTACAACATCGACGCAAAGGAAAGCTACCACTCCCCGGACCTGGTGCCGCCGCACAACTATCTCGCCTTCTATGCCTGGATGCGCCGCGAACTCAAAGCCGATGCCTGCGTTCATTTCGGCAAACACGGTAATCTGGAATGGCTGCCGGGCAAGGCGTTGGCGTTGTCCAGCGCCTGTTATCCGGAGGCCGCGTTGGGGCCGCTGCCCAATATCTATCCGTTTATCGTCAACGACCCCGGCGAGGGCACTCAAGCAAAACGGCGCTTGGGCTCGGTCATTATCGACCACCTGACGCCGCCGCTGAGCCGGGCCGAGAGCTATGGGCCGCTTCGCGACCTGGAACAACTGGTCGATGAATATTACGAGGCCCAGGACCTCGACCCACGCCGCCTCCATGTTCTCAACCATGAAATTATGGCGTTATGCCAGCAGACCGGGCTCGATCAGGATTGCGGCATCACCGACGGCGAGGCCGAGACCCAGTCGATCACCAAACTGGATAATTATCTCTGTGAGTTGAAGGAAATGCAGATCAGGGACGGCCTGCATGTTTTCGGCGCGTCACCGGTCGGCGGCCTGTTGACGGATTTGTTGGTGGCGTTGGTGCGCATACCCCGCGTCGGCGCCGGCGAGGGGGAAGAGGGCGGCGAAGGCCGGTCGCTGCACCGGGCGCTGTGCTCTGATTTGGGCCTCGATTTTGACCCGCTGGATTGCGAGATGGGCGCCGCCTGGACCGGGCCGAAGCCGGATACCTTGCAAACGGTGATGGAAGAGGAATCCCCGTGGCGGACCATCGGCGATACCGTCGAGCGGCTGGAGGAATTGGCCGCAAAGCTGGTGTCCGGCGACCAAGCGGCCGATCCCGCCTGGAAAGCGACCCTTGCGGTTCTCGATTACATCGAAACCTCGCTGCGCCCGGCGGTGGAGGCTTCCGGCGCCGCCGAGATAGAAGGCTTCTTGACCGGACTTTCCGGCGGCTTCGTCGAGCCCGGCCCGTCCGGCGCGCCGACCCGTGGCCGTCCCGAGGTGCTGCCGACGGGGAAGAATTTCTATTCCGTCGATACCCGCACCGTGCCGACACCGGCGGCCTGGACGCTGGGGTGGAAGTCGGCGTCGATGTTGATCGAACGCCATAAACAAGACCAAGGCGCATGGCCGCGGACCATGGCCTTGAGCGCCTGGGGGACCAGCAATATGCGCACCGGCGGCGACGATATCGCGCAGGGGCTGGCGCTGATGGGGGTGCAGCCGCAGTGGGACACGGCGTCGAGAAGGGTAACCGGGTTCGAGGTGATGCCGGTCGGGGTCCTGGGCCGGCCCAGGGTCGACGTGACGTTGCGAGTCTCTGGGTTCTTCCGCGACGCCTTCCCGGGTTTGATTGATTTATTCGATTCCGCCGCCCGGGCCGTGGCGGCGCTGGACGAAAGCATCGAGGACAATCCGCTGGCGGAACGCACCCGGGCCGAAGCCAAGCGTCTGATCGCCGACGGCGCCAGCGAGGAAGACGCCGCCCTTCGCGCCGGATTTAGGGTATTCGGCTCGAAACCGGGCGCCTACGGGGCGGGATTGCAGGCACTCATTGACGAGAAGGGCTGGCAGACCGACGAAGACCTGGCCCGCGCCTATGTCGCCTGGGGCGGCTATGCCTACGGGTCCGGCGTCGAAGGCCAGGCCCAGCACGGCTTGTTCGAAACGCGGTTGCGGACAGTCGAGGCCGTCGTCCACAATCAGGACAACCGGGAACATGATTTGTTGGATTCCGATGACTATTACCAATTCGAAGGCGGCATCACCGCCGCCGTCAGATCCTTGTCCGGCGTCCAGCCCGCCGTTTATCACAACGACCATTCCCGCCCCGAACGCCCCCGGGTGAACACTTTGGAAGAAGAAGTCGCCCGCGTGGTTAGAGCCAGAGTGGTCAATCCGAAATGGATCGCCGGCGTCATGCGCCACGGCTACAAGGGCGCCTTCGAGATGGCGGCGACGGTGGATTACATGTTCGCCTTCGCGGCGACGGCTGGGTGCGTCAAGGACCATCACTTCGACGCCGTCTTCGATGCCTATCTGGGCGACGACGACGTGCGAAATTTCCTTGAGGAGCACAATCCGGCGGCGTTGAAGGAAATGAGCGAACGGCTGATGGAGGCCCAGGACCGCGGCCTGTGGCGGCCGCGCCTCAACAGCACCTATAAAATTCTGGCGGCGCTGAATGGCCCCGCCGCGCCAAACGCGCTACAAAAGGCATAAGGGTGAGGGGACATTGATGAACGACGGCGACAGCGAACTAGAACTGAATGAACGCCACGCCTACAAGATGGCCAAGAAGAAGGCGGCCAGGGACAAGATTCTCGCCACCAAGACCATCGAGAAAGGCCTGGTGATCGTCCATACCGGCAAGGGCAAGGGCAAGTCGACGGCGGCCATGGGGCTGGCCATCCGCGCTATCGGCCACGGCATGAAGGTGGGCATCGTTCAGTTCGTCAAGGGCGTCTGGGAAACCGGCGAACGCGATGTGCTGGATAAGTTTCCCGACCTGGTCACCATCAAGGCCATGGGCGACGGCTTCACCTGGGAGACCCAGGACCGGGAGCGCGACATCAAGGCGGCCCAAACCGCCTGGGCGGCGTCCAAGGAAATGATCACCAGCGGCGATTATAAAATGGTAATCCTGGATGAACTCAACATCGTCCTGCGTTACGATTACATTCCGCTCGACGACGTCATCGCAACCATGAAGTCGAAGCCGGAAGACCTTCACGTGGTTATCACCGGGCGCAACGCCAAGGACGACCTGATCGAGGTTGCCGATCTGGTCACCGAGATGACCTTGGTCAAACATCCGTTCCGGGGCGGCGTTAAGGCCCAAGTTGGCATAGAGTTCTAATCGGCATCGAGTTTTGAGAATGGAGAATTCAAGATGAAGCGTTTCGCGGTTTTAGTGGTTTTCCTGGTTGGCGGCTTCGGGCTGATCGCGTGCCAGGAAATGCGCGAGACGCCCGGCCAGGGCGCAATCCGGCTTCTCGATTGGTCCGCCGATACGCTCAATAACATCGCCCGCCAGCCGCAGCTGAAGGATTTCGTCAACCATATCCCGACGGCGCGGGCGGTGATGATCCTGCCGGCCATCGTCAAGGCCGGGTTTTTCTTTGGCGCAGAGGGCGGCAGCGGCGTGCTGATGGCGCAAAATGCCGACGGCACCTGGGGGTATCCGGCATTCTATACCCTGGGCGCCGCCAGCATCGGCTTGCAGTTCGGCGTTCAGGACACGGAAACCATATTGGTTATCCGCAATGAGGGCGCGCTCAAGTCGATCATCAGGGATCAGGGAAAATTCGGCGCCGATTTAGGGGTTACCATGGGTGTCGTCGGGGCCGGCATGGAGGCGTCGACGACGTCCAACCTTCGCGCCGATATTTTGGCCTTTACCAACGCCAAGGTCGGCGCCTTTGCCGGCGCCTCGTTGGAAGGCGCGGTGCTGGCGCGGCGCCGCGATATGAACGAGGCCTTCTACGGCGCCGGCGCGACGCCGGAAGCGATCATCTTCGAGGCCCGGTTCAAAAACGCCAAGGCCGATCCGTTGAGGTCCGCCCTTGCAAGATTTAGATAAGCCAGATTCAGTCCAGACGCGGGCCCTGATGATCCAGGGCACCGGGTCCGACGTCGGCAAATCGTTGCTGGTGGCCAGCCTTGGCCGGGCATACGCCAAACGCGGGCTTCTGGTCATGCCGTTCAAGCCGCAGAACATGTCCAACAACGCCGCCGTGACCTTGGGCGGCGGCGAGATCGGCCGCGCCCAGGCCCTGCAGGCGAAGGCGGTGGGGGCGGAACTCAGTGTCCACATGAACCCGGTGCTGTTGAAACCGCAATCGGAAACCGGCGCCCAGGTCATCGTCCAGGGCCACATGGAAGGCACCGCCCAGGCCAAGGATTACCACGCCCTGAAACCGAAATTGCTGCCGCGGGTGCTGGAAAGCTTCCACATCGTCGCCGGCGGCGCCGATTTGGTCCTCATCGAAGGCGCCGGCAGCCCGGCGGAGGCCAACCTGCGCGCCGGCGATATCGCCAATATGGGCTTCGCCGAGGCCGCCAACGTGGCGGTGGTGCTCTGCGCCGATATCGAACGCGGCGGCGTGCTGGCCAGCATCGTCGGCACCCATGCGCTTCTCTCGCCATCGGAACGGACCCGCACCAAGGGCTATATCGTCAATAAATTCCGCGGCGATCCGGGCTTGTTCGACGATGCCCTGGATATCATCAAGGACAATACCGGCCTCGATTGTTTCGGCGTCATTCCGTTTTTTGACGATGCCCGCCTGCTGCCCAAGGAGGACGCGGTGTCGATTGGCTATGAGGCGGAAGAAAAACCCGCCATCAAAATCGCCGTCCCCAGGCTATCGCGTATCGCCAATTTCGACGATCTCGACCCGCTGGCCGCCGAGCCGGGCGTTTCCGTAGACATCATCCAGCCGGGACAACCGATCCCCGGCGACGCCGACGTGGTGATCCTTCCCGGATCGAAATCGACGCTTGCCGACCTGGCGCAAATCCGGGCCGAGGGCTGGGACCTGGATATTGCCGCCCATCATCGCCGCGGCGGCGTGGTGGTCGGGCTGTGCGGCGGCTATCAGATTTTGGGCACCCGCATTGCCGACCCCGAAGGTATCGAAGGACCGCCAAGTGAGGCAGAGGGTTTAGGACTGCTCGATATCGAAACGGTGCTGGAAGGCGAAAAGACCCTGACCCAGGCCACCGGGATTCATGTTGCTTCCGGCGAGGCGGTCGAAGGCTACGAGATGCACATCGGCAACACCACCGGCCCCGGCCTCGCGAACCCATTGTTGGAGATCGGCGGCCGTGGCGAAGGGGCCATGAGCAAAGACGGCCTGGTGATCGGCACCTACCTGCACGGGCTGTTCGCCGCCGACGGCTTCCGCCATGCGTTCCTAAAACGTCTCGGCCACGATATAGGCGGGGGCGGCATCGCCTATGACGCGCTGATAGAAGCCACCCTCGACGCGCTAGCGGCGCATTTGGAAGAACACCTCGACCTCGACGGGCTGCTGGCCGCCGCCGGACCGGTCAAGACGGAACCGCTCAGCGCTACAGGCTGAACCGGACCACGGCGATGGCGGCGACCCAGACGCCGTTGATCAAACAGGCGACGAAATAGAGATACAGCGCCCGGCTGATATCCTTGGCGGTGGCGTCAGCAACGCCGTCGCCGATCCAGGGGTCGTTGACCGTGGTGCCCGGGTATTGGCGCGGCCCCGCCAGCTTCAGCCCCAAGGCCCCGGCCATGGCGCCTTCCGGCCAGCCGGCATTGAACGAGCGGTGATATTTCGAATCGCGTAACATGATCTTCAGCGCCGCGCCGGGTTTTGCCGTCGGCACGAATAGCGAGGCGAGCACGAAAAACAAACCCGCCAGCCGCGCCGGGATCAGGTTGAGGACATCGTCGAGGCGCGCCGCCGTCATCCCGAAGGCCCGGTAGCGCGGCGAGCGGTAGCCGATCATGCTGTCCATGGTGTTGACGGTTTTATAGACCAGCAGCCCCGGAAACCCGAACAGCACGTACCAGAACACCGGCGCGATCAGGCCGTCGCCGAAGTTTTCGGCCAGCGATTCGATCGCCGCCCGGGCGACGCCGGCGCCGTTCAAGCTGTCCGGGTCGCGGCCGACGATATGGGAAACGGCGCGGCGGCCTGCCTCGACGTTTTGGCGCAGCCCCTTGGCGACATCGCTGACGTGGTCATAGAGGCTGCGCGCCGCCAGCAACATGACGATGCCGGCGAACTCGATGATCCAGCCGAAAGAATGGTTGAGGCTCAACCAGGACACCCCCCAACCGACGGCAAACGCACATCCACAAAGGAACACAACCACTAGGGCGCCGCGAACGGCGCGGTCGGCCTCGCTGCGGCTTTCGCGGTTGAGCTTGCGCTCGAAAAAAGCGGTGACGTTGCCGATGATAACAACCGGATGGCGGACGACCTTGAACAACCGCTTGGCTTCGCCGATGTAGGCCTCGACGAGGAGCGCCATCAACAACAATACCAGCGGATCGAAGCCGCCGGTTCCGGTCATGCCGAAGGTCAACATGCGCGGCAGCATGGCAGTTTAAGAAGGCTTTTCCCAGGCCGTAAAATCACTATGCTGTTCTCAGTAAACGTATTCGCCGGACAAGATCACCCGGAGGCAATGACCAGGTGATCCCGGCTGAGATATCTGAACGATAACGCTCGAAGGCAAGGACCAAGCGTAATGACAGACAAGACCGCCGTCATGATCTGCGGCCACGGCAGCCGCGATGACAACGCCATCGAAGAATTCAACAAGCTGGCCGGGCATCTAAGCAAAAGACTGCCCGATTTCGACGTCGAAAGCGGCTTCCTGGAATTCGCCACGCCGATAATTCGTACCGGCCTCGACAAGCTGAAACAACGCGGCGCCGAAAAGATCGTCTGCCTGCCGGGGATGCTGTTCGCCGCCGGTCACGTCAAGAACGACCTGCCGTCGGAGGTCAACAATTTCGGCGCCGAAAATCCCGGTATAGAGATGATTTTCGGGCGCGAACTGGCGGTCGATAAAAAACTGCTGGAAGCCGCCCGTCAACGCATCGAGGCGGCGGAAAACCAGGCCCCATCCGAGGTCGCGCGCCAGGACACGTTATTAATGGTGGTCGGGCGCGGCACCAACGACCCGGACGCCAATTCCAACGTCTCGAAGGTGGCGCGGATGCTGTGGGAAGGGATGGGCTTCGGCTGGGCCGAGGTCAGCTATTCCGGCGTCGCGTATCCCCTGGTCGATGCCGGGCTCAAAAACGCGGTGAAACTGGGATACCGCCGCATCATCGTGTTTCCGTATTTCCTGTTCACCGGAATCCTGGTGCGCCGCATATACGACTGGGCCGATGAAGCCGCCGCCGCCCACCCGGAGGTCGAAATCCTCAAGGCGTCCTATCTCAACGATCACGAACTGCTCATCGATACTTTCGTCGAGCGTGTCGAAGAGGCGCTTGAAGGCGACAACGCCATGAATTGCCAATTGTGCAAATACCGCGAACAGATCATCGGCTACGAAGGCGACGTCGGTGCGGCACAGGTCGGCCACCACCATCATGTCCGCGGCATCGGCACCGATGGAGAAGACGCCCACGATCATGGCCACCATCACCACCACCACGAAGATTGAGAGGGGGGTTGGCGATGTTCGATTACATCCGCGACCCGGCGGCGATTTATCAACAATCCTTCGCCACCGTCAGCAAAGAGGCCGACCTCTCCGGGCTTTCGGCCAATGAGGCCGACGTGGCGGTGCGTTTGATCCATGCCTGCGGCATGCCCGACATTACCGGTGATTTGGAATTTTCAGAAGGCGCGGTGGCGGCGGGCCGGGCCGCGCTCAAATCCGGGGCGACTATCCTGGCCGATGTCGAAATGGTCCATCATGGCATCATCCGTGCCCGGCTGCCGGCCGCCAACAAAATCATTTGCACCCTGCATGATGACGGGGTGCGGGAGGCGGCCAAGGCACAATCCACGACCCGGTCCGCCGCCGCGGTGGACCAGTGGGGGGATACCATGTCAGGCGCCGTGGTCGCCATCGGCAACGCGCCGACGGCGCTCTACCGTGTGTTGGAACTGATCGAAGGCGGCGCGCCGAAGCCTACGATGATCGCCGCCTTTCCCGTCGGTTTCGTCGGGGCGTCGGAGTCCAAGGACGCCTTGATCGCCCATGCGCCCCGGTTGGGGATTCCCTTTATCACGTTGACAGGACGGCGCGGCGGCAGCGCCCTGGCGGCGGCCTGCATCAACGCGCTATCTGATTTTGGGGCGGGGGCGGCATGATCACCCCCCGGATTATTGTCGTCGGCATCGGCGAAGACGGCCTCGATGGGCTTTCTCCGACGACGCGAAAGGTCGTCGAGGACGCCGACGTTCTGGTCGGCGGGGCGCGGCATCTCTCGAAAGTACCGGATGGCGGCCAAACCCGCATCGATTGGAAAGACGGCTTCGATGCCGCCTTTGACGCCATCGAGAAATTGAGCGCTAAGCGGGTGGTCGTGCTGGCGTCGGGCGATCCGATGCATTTCGGTGTTGGCACCAACGTGGTCCGGCGTTTCGGCGCCGACGCGGTGACCATCATTCCGGCGCCCGGCGCCTTCAGCCTTGCGGCCGCGCGCATGGGCTGGCCGTTGGCGGATGTCGAATGCCTGACCGTTCATGGCCGGGCGCTGGCGGCTCTCCACCTGCATTTGGTGCCCGGGAAACGGTTGTTGGTGCTGAGCAGGGACGGCGAGACGCCTGCCAAGCTGGCCGATCTGCTGGTCGCCAGGGGCTTCGGGCCGAGTAATTTAACCGTTCTGGCCGACATGGGCGGCGACGAAACGCGTCTTGAGGCGAGCGCCGAAGCCTGGACCGTGGCCAGCGTCGATGCTCTCAACACCATTTGCGTTGAATGCGTCGCCGCCAACGATGCCGAGGCGCATACCTGGTCCCGGGTGCCGGGGTTGGCGGAAGACGCCTATCAGCACGACGGCCAAATCACCAAGCGCGAGGTTCGGGCGGTGACCCTGGCCCGCCTGGTACCGTTGCCGGGCCAAGTGCTTTGGGATGTCGGCGCCGGTTCAGGCGCCATCGGCATCGAATGGCTGAGGGCCGAGCCCCAATCGGAGGCCTTCGCCGTCGAGCGCGAGCCTGAGCGCGTCGCCAATATTGCCGCAAATGCCGGCAATCTGGGGGTGCCGAGGTTGAACATCATCGAAGGCGAGGCCCCCGGTGTTCTTTATAATATCGAGACAAAACCGGATGCGGTGTTCCTGGGCGGCGGCGTGTCGGTGCCGGGGCTGCTGGAGGCTTGCTGGCAAGCCCTCAATCCGGGCGGGCGGCTAGTCGCCAACGCGGTCACCATCGAGGCCGAACAACGGCTGTTGGCGTTTCAGAAGGAATTCGGCGGCGATCTAGTTCGATTGGCGGTAAGCCGCGCCGCGCCGATCGGGACCGGCACCACCTTCCGGCCGCTTAAACAAGTCACCCAGTTGGCGGCGGTCAAAAAATGAACGCCGACAAGCAAGAGAATAGGGCGGGCGGCACCCTCTACGGCCTCGGCATCGGCCCCGGCGACCCGGAGCTGATCACCCTGAAGGCATTGAAAATCATTCAATCGGTTGCCGTCGTCGCCTATCCGGCGCCTGAAAATGGCGACAGCCTGGCCCGGTCCATCGCGGCGGCGCATTTTCCCGGCGGCCAGCGCGAAATCTGCATCCGCACGCCGATGACGCCGGAAAACTTTCCCGCCAACGACGTTTATGACCGTTACGCGGGCGAAATCGGCGATCATTTGAAGGCCGGCCGGGACGTCGCGGTGCTGTGCGAGGGCGACCCGTTCCTGTACGGCTCGTTCATGTACATCTTCGAGAGGCTCAGCCGCGATCACCCGGTTCGGGTGGTGCCGGGGGTGTCGTCGTTGGGCGCCTGCGCGGCGGCGGCCGGGCGGCCGTTGGTGTCGCGCAATCAAAGCCTAAGCATCCTGCCGGCGCCGTTGGCCGAAGTGGAATTGGAAAGGCGCCTGAAGGGAGCCGACGCCGCCGCGATCATGAAGGTCGGGCGGCATATGGCCAAGGTCAAAAGGGTGCTGGAACGATTGGGCTTGGATAAAGGCGCCTGTTACGTCGAGCGCGCCTCCATGGGCGACGAAAAAATCTGCGCCTTGGAGGATGTGGAGACGGACGCCGCGCCGTATTTTTCCATGGTGCTGGTCCGCCGGAGCGAGGAGGGCTCAAGGTGATCGACACCCTGCCGGACGGTGTTGCCCTGGTGGTGCTGGGGCCGGACGGATTGGCGCTGGCCGAAACCCTGAAACCGCTGTTGCCGGGCGCCGAAATTCACGGGCTTCAGGGCCGCGTCGATGTCGCCGGGGGCGCCGATGTCGCGTTCGCCGACGTGGCGGCGCATGTGCGGGGCCTGTTCGCCGGGTCCCGGCCGTTCGTCGGGGTGTGCGCCGCCGGCATTCTGATCCGCGCCTTGTCCGGCGTCTTGGCCGACAAACGGGAAGAGCCCGCCGTCGTCGCGGTGGCGTCTGACGGCAGCGCCATCGTGCCGTTGTTGGGCGGGCACCGGGGCGCCAACCGCCTGGCCCAAGCCATCGCCGAGGCCACCGGAGGGCACGCCGCGGTGACCACCGCCGGTGATGTTGCGTTGGGCTTGGCGTTGGACGAGCCGCCGCCCGGCTGGCGGCTGCATAACCCAGAGGCGGCGAAGGCCATCACCCGGGCGCTGCTGGCCGGCGATCCGGTTAGGCTTTCCCTGGAAGCCGGCGACGCCGATTGGATCACCGATTCCGGCGCGGTGTTCGCCGACGATGCCCCGGTGGCCGTGCGCGTCACCGACAAAGCGGTCGCCTTATCCGACACTGGGCCCGGCGGTGATTTGATTTTACACTCACCGGTGCTGGCCCTCGGCGTCGGCTGTGAACGCGGCGCCGACGCCGGGGAATTGATCGCCTTGGTGGAGAAGACATTGGCGGACGCGGGGCTGGCCGCAGGTGCGGTCGCCTGCGTGGCGTCGCTGGACCTCAAGGCCGACGAAACGGCGGTGCACGCCCTGGCGGCGCATCTAAGTGTATCTGCACGGTTTTTTGCCGCCGAAGCCTTGGAAGCCGAGGCGCCGCGGTTGGCCAATCCATCCGAAATTGTTTTTGCCGAGGTCGGCTGCCATGGCGTTAGTGAAGGCGCGGCGCTGGCGGTGGCGGGAAAAGACGGCGCGCTGATTGTCGACAAAAGAAAATCCCGTAGCACGACCTGCGCCATTGCCCGCGCCCCCGCTGCTATCGACCCTGAGACCGTCGGCCAGGCGCGGGGCCGCCTGAGCGTCGTCGGTATCGGCCCCGGCAAAAATGCGTGGCGGACACCGGAAGCGACGCAGGCCTTGCGAGGCGCGTCCGACGTGGTCGGGTACGGGCTGTACCTGGACCTGATCGAAGACCTCATCAAGGATAAGAATTTGCATTCCTCGGCCTTGGGCGCCGAGGAGGACCGCGCCCGCCAGGCTCTTGATCTGGCTGCGGCGGGGGCCCAAGTGGCGCTGGTCAGCTCCGGTGACGCCGGGATTTACGCGCTGGCGAGCTTGGTGTTCGAGCTGTTGGACAGGGAAGGTCGACCCGGCTTGAACCGACCAGCCTGGAACCGGGTGGAGGTATCGGTGACGCCGGGAATTTCCGCCATGCAGGCCGCCGCCGCCCGCATCGGCGCGCCTTTGGGTCACGATTTCTGCGCCATCTCGCTGTCTGATCTGTTGACCCCCCTGGACGATATCCGGCGCCGCCTGCAAGCGGCGGCGGCGGGAGATTTCGTCGTCGCTCTCTACAACCCGGTCTCCAAGCGCCGCAAAAAACAACTGGTGATGGCGCGCGAAATTTTGTTGTCGGCGCGGCCACCGCAAACGCCGGTGGTGCTGGCCCGAAACCTCGGCCGCGACGGCGAGGCGGTGACGGTCGTCACTTTAAACGATCTGGAACCGGGTATGGTCGATATGCTGACGCTGGTGCTGATCGGGTCGTCCAACACCCAGGTCATGGATACCACCAATGGCCCCCGCGTCTTCACACCGCGCGGCTATGCCAAAAAAATGGAACCCAACCCATGACCGTTCATTTCATCGGCGCCGGGCCGGGGGCGGCGGACCTGATCACGGTGCGCGGCCTCAATATCATCCGGGCCTGCCCGGTGGTGCTGTACGCCGGATCGCTGGTGCCCGCCGACATCGTCGCCGAGGCTGGAGTCGAGTCCCAGGGGGGGGCGCGCGTCATCGATACCGCGCCGATGACCCTGGATGAGATCATCGCCGAGATCGAAGCGGCGCACAAAAAAGGTTTTGACGTCGCCCGCGTCCATTCCGGAGACCCGTCGCTCTATGGCGCCATCGCCGAACAGATACGGCGTCTGGACGGGCTCGGCATCGCCTACGACGTGACCCCGGGGGTATCGGCCTATGCGGCGGTGGCCGCCGCCATGGGCGCCGAATTGACGCTCCCCGACGTCAGCCAGACGGTGATCCTGACCCGCACCTCGGTGCGCAGTTCCGGAATGCCCGACGGCGAACAGCTCTCGTCGCTGGGGCAAAGCGGGGCGACGCTGGCCATTCACCTGTCGGTCAACAATTTAGGTCCGGTGGTCCGCGACCTGGTTCCCCATTACGGGCGAAATTGCCCGGTGGTCGTCGCCTACCGGGTCAGCTGGCCGGATCAGAAAATCATCCGCGGCACCCTCAAAGACATTCGGGGTAAGGTCAAAGCCGCCGGCATCACCCGCACGGCGCTGATCCTGGTCGGCCGGGTGCTGGCGCAGAAAGATTTCGACGACAGCCGCCTTTATGCCGCCGACCATCATCATGTCTTGAGGCCGAAAAAAGGTTAAACCCGGCCTTCCAGCCAGGCGAAGGCCTCGTCCACGGTTTCGGCCAGCGGCCCCGGCTCGGGCGGCGGGCGGCGGATCAGGATGATGGTGACGCCGGTCTTGGCGGCGGCGATAACCTTGGCTTCGGTACCCTCGCCGCCGGAATCCTTGGTCACCAGGGTGTCGATGTCATGTTCAGCCAACAGGTCCTGTTCGGCGTCGAGCGTATAGGGCGGCGCGCCGGTGATCAGCTGGTAATCGGCCAACGGTGGCGGCGCCTTCGGCGCATCGATGAGGCGGACCAGAAACCATAAACCCTCAAGTCCCGAGAACGCCTCCAGCCCGCCGTGCCCGGTGGTCAGGAAGATGCGCCGGGCGACTCGGGGCAGGATGGCGGCGGCGCCGTCCAGGCCGTCGGCTTCTAGATACGTCGCCCCCGGCGGCATACGCCAACCGGGCCGCATTACTTGAAGCCGCGGTACGGGAACTCCGGCACAGGCGACGTTGGCGTGGTCCGAAATCTGGCCGGCAAAGGGATGGGTGGCGTCGATGACCAAGTCGACGGCATGCTCGGTAATATATGTCTTCATTCCCTCAATGCCGCCGAAGCCGCCGACGCGGACATCACCGGCCAGCGCCGGGGTGGTGGCCCGCCGCCCGGCCAGCGACGTCGTTACCCGCAGCTTTTTTCCGATCATCAGGGAAACCCGGCGCGCCAATTCCCGCGCTTCGGTAGTGCCGCCCAAAATAAGAAGGTGCTTAACCGGCATGGCCGACGTCGTTCCCGTTGCCATCGAAGATCACCACCTCGACGGCGGTATCGCCCGCCAGCGTCGCCATCGCCACCTCCCGCGCCCGCCGCGCAATCAGGTCGCCGAGGGGCAGGTCAAGCGCCTGGGCGGCGTCGAAAACTTCGGCGGCGGTGTTGGCGTCCTTGGCGCTGGCGATGGTTTCGTCGTCGGCGCCCAGCGACGCCAGCAGGTCGGACAGCGCCGCCATGTCGACCCGGGATTTGGACGAATGCAGGTCCATCGCTCCTTGCGCCAACTTGGTGATCTTGCCGGGGCCGCCGGCGATGGTCAGCCGCCCGACCGGGGCCTTGCGCAGGTATTTCAACAATCCGCCGGCGAAATCGCCCATGTCGATCAGCGCTTGGTCGGCAAGGCCCAGCCTTTTCTGAACAGCCGCTTCCGAGGTTCGCCCGGTCGCCGCCGCGATGTGGGTGATGCCGGCGGCCTTGGCGACATCGACGCCGCGGTGGATGGAATGAATCCAAGACGAACAGGAATAGGGAATGACCACGCCGGTGGTGCCCAGGATCGACAAGCCGCCTTCGATGCCGAGCCGCCGGTTGAGGGTTTTTTCGGCCAGCCGCTCGCCACCGGCAACGCCGACGGTGATGGCGACGCCGCCTTGCACCCCGTCGCCAAATTTACGGGCCAAATCGCCGATCACGGCTGCCATCATCGCCCGCGGCCCCGGGTTGATGGCGGGCTCCCCGACGTCGAGCGCCAGGCCGGGCCGGGTCACGGTGCCGACGCCGGGCCCGGCATGAAAGGTGACGCCGTCTATATCTTCATTTAAGGAAACGGTGACGGTGATCTCGGCGCCGTGGGTGACGTCGGGGTCGTCGCCGGCATCCTTGATGATGCTGGCGGTGGCTTCGGTCCCGTTCAATTGCTGGCGTTTCAGCGCGAAGCTTGGTTCCTCGCCGCCGGGCAGCGTGATCCGGACCGGGTCGGGGAAGGAGCCGGTCAGCAACGCCTGATAGGCCGCCGTCGCCGCCGCCGTGGCGCAGGCGCCCGTCGTCCAGCCCTTGCGCAACGGGCCTTTCGGTTTACGTGGGGAGGGCAACATGGTTCTCCTTCTTATCCCGGTCATATTATCATATCCGACGGCGGGCTAGCGTTCTATCATGCCGGCCTTAAGGCGCAGGGTGCGCCCAACCGGCGCCGACAAGACAGGGAATGCAGTGATGGCGAAACCGACCAAGGACAAGTCCGACAAAAAGGACCCCGGTGCCCGGTCCGGGACCGGCCCGGAAAAAACCTTTCTGCGGCGCGGCACCCTGATCGGGTTTTTGCTGGTGCTGCTTATTGCCGTCGTCGTCGGGCAACGCTATCTCCCGACGATTATGGGAAAAACGCCGCTGCCGTCCTCATCCCAGGCGGTTCCCATCGGCGGGCCGTTTTCGCTGGTCGACCACCTTGGCCGTTCGGTGAACCAAAATTCGTACACAGGCCGCTTCCTGCTGGTCTTTTTCGGCTACACCTTCTGTCCCGATGTGTGTCCGGCGACGCTGACCGAAATCGGCTATGTGCTGGATATGCTGGGGGCTAAAGGGGAAATGGTCACGCCGCTGTTCATTACCGTCGATCTGGAACGCGATACGCCGGAATACCTGAAAGAATATCTTTCGCATTTTCATCCCCGCATCGTCGGGCTGACCGGGACGCTGGACCAGGTCAAGTCGGTGGTCAAGGCCTATAAGATTTACGTCGCCAAGGCGCCGACGGAACAGGCGCATGAGCACAAGAGCGAAGCCGCAGCGAATGAACCGCATGACCATGATTACGATATGGAACACCAGGCGTTTATCTTTCTGATGGGCACGGACGGCGCCTACCGCGCCCAATTTCCCGGCAACGCCGACGCCAAAACGATGGCGGCGAAAATCAAGGATTTCCTGTGACCAAGGGAAGGGGCTTAATAATCGCCGCACCGGCATCGGGCAGCGGCAAGACCGTGGTCACGTTGGGGCTGCTCAGGCACTTGGCGTCTTTGGGTCATGACGCCGCCTCGGCCAAATCCGGGCCCGATTACATCGATCCCGCCTTTCATGCCGCCGCCGGCGGCCGCCAATGCGTTAATCTGGATTGCTGGGCGATGCGCGAAGATACCTTGGGCGCCGTTGCCACCGGCCTTTCCAAGGACGCCGACATGGTCGTCTGTGAAGGGGTCATGGGGCTGTTCGACGGCGCTTTCGTGGGCCCGAGGGGAAACTCTAAATCCAATGGCGGCTCCACGGCGGATTTGTCCAGCCTCACCGGGTGGCCGGTGGTGTTGGTGATCGACGCCCGCGCACAAGCCGAATCCGCCGCCGCCGTGCTTAAGGGCTTCGCCGAATACCGCCCGGACGTGGAGGTCGCGGGCGTTGTCTTTAACCGGGTCGGCGGTACGCGCCATGCCGAGATTTTACGCCACGCCTGCGAAAAATCGGTTCCCGGCGTTCCTGTGCTGGGCTGCCTGCCGAGGACCGAAGGACTGAGTCTGCCGGAACGGCATTTGGGTTTGGTCCAGGCCATTGAGCATCCGGACCTGGAGGGTTTCGTTGAGGCCGCCCGGGCGCTCGTCGCCGAGCACCTGGATGTGGACCGGTTGATGGATATTGCGGGTCCGCTGAAGCTGAAGGCCAAGGGGGGTGTTTCCCCCCTGGACCCAATCGGCCAGCGCATCGCCGTCGCCCGAGACCAAGCCTTCGCTTTTTCCTATGCCTCGGTGATCGAGGGGTGGCGGCGCTCAGGCGCCGAAATCGTGCCGTTTTCGCCGCTCCTGGACGAAGCCCCCGACCCCGACGCCGATGGCGTCTATCTTCCCGGCGGATATCCGGAACTCCATGCCGGGCGGCTTTCAGGCGCGTCAAATTTCCTCGACGGGCTCAGGGCGTCGGCGAAAGCGGGGGCGGCGGTGTTCGGCGAATGCGGGGGCTATATGGTGTTGGGCCGGGGCTTGGTCGATGCCGAGGGAACCCGCCACGCCATGGCCGGGCTATTGGCGCTGGAGACGTCGTTCGCCGAGCCCAAACTGCATCTCGGATACCGGCGAACGAAGATTATTGGCGATGGCCCCTTAGGTACCGCCGGGGTTGCTTTTCGCGGCCATGAATTCCATTACGCCAAGGTGGCCCTGGAAGATGGCGCAAAAGCAGGCGCGCTGTTTCAGGCGGCCGATGCCGGCGGCAATGACCTTGGCCCGGTGGGGCTCGTCGACGGCAAGGTGGCGGGGTCGTTCATCCACCTGATCGACCGGGAATAGGGCGCCAAGGAGGCCGTCAATAAGGCTGGAATGGTTCGGTAGTGTCCTAAGGTCGGGTCCTTAATGGAGATAGAAACCAGACCTCCGAAGTGGACGGATTCGCCCAAAAGGGGTATATTAGATAAGGTTTTCATCATTTAGGGCTTGTCCCTGAGTGTTGATCCCAGGGCCTGGGACTGTTCGCGCAGTTGCCGGACCCGCAAAAAAGTGGTGGAGGTAACCAGAGTCGAACCGGTCAGGGTCTGCTTGTAGGGCTTTCCTGGCTAACCTGCTACCCCCGCCAAAGTGCCGATTAAGGGCCGCTCGATATGCTTCACAGGGCATCTGAGCGGCCCTTCCTGTTTAATCTCAGCCCCCGGCGGCGGTCGGTAAGTTCGCCGGGGGCTCTCACCCTCCTTTTCATGTCGCCCTCCATATTGTTGATAGTCTATTAAACCACAAACTCACCGAATGTGCAATAACGGAGTTTGCGTTAGTGGATAAATTATTTCTCGTTGACTATCCCGTATTTTTCTGGCATAAGCATGACAGATTAATGGAGGTCTGTCATGGCCAAGAAACGCAGTCCGAACTACCCAACTCTCGGCTTGTCGGGGGCGCTGGAGTTGATGCACCCAGTTTTTCAGCAGGAAAACCGAAACAAGATGTCTCGGCTCGTACTCGCTCAACACATGGGTTACACGAGCCTGAACGGTCGCGCCCTAAGTAAAATTGGGGCTGTTCGGGCCTTTGGGCTTATTGAGGGCACTGGCGACGATTTGCGTGTTAGCGACGACGCGATCAC